>DASSOO010000030.1:0-4281 GCA_035700455.1 Gammaproteobacteria bacterium | reverse complement strand
CGGCCAACATTCCCGAGGATCACCCGGCCGCCCAGCCATCCATTGGGCTCGCTGCCGACGGCGACAGTTGGCCGTTGCGGCAGGCGCTGGCTGACCGGCGCCTCCTGATGGTGGGCGATGCCGGTGCGCGTTTCGGGCCGCTGCCGGGCGGCCCCTGGCCGGAACCGGCAACACAGGCCGTCATTCTGCCGCTCACAGAGCGCGGAGGCTCGGACCCGGCGGGCTGGGTCGTCGCCGGTGTCAACCCGCGCCGGCCGCTCAATGCGCAGTATCGCCAGTTCTTCCAGCTTCTGGGGGCTCATATTGAAAGCGCGGTCAACAACGCGCACGCGTATGACGAAGAGCGCCGGCGCGCCGAGTCGCTGGCGGAATACGATCGGGCAAAGACCGAACACTTCGAGAATATCTCGCACGAATTCCGGACGCCGCTCACGCTCATGCTCGGCCCGCTCGACGAAGCGATCGGCAAGGCGCCGGCGGAATGGCGCGAACCGCTGAAGATGGCGCGGCGCAATGCGCAGCGGCTGCTGCGCATGGTCAACCTGCTCCTCGACTTCGCGCGCATCGAGGCCGGCCGGCTGGAGGCGCGTTACGAGCCCACCGACCTGTCCACTTACACCGCCGACCTTGCCAGCAACTTCCGCTCGGCAATCGAGTCTGCCGGCTTGCGTTACATCGTCGACTGCGCGCCGTTGCCCGAGTCGGTCGACGTAGATCGCGTCATGTGGGAGAAAATCGTCTTCAACCTCATTTCGAATGCGTACAACCACACGCGCGAAGGCGAAGTCGCCGTCAGGTTGAAGTCAGCCGACGGCGAAGTCGTGCTGACGGTCAGCGATACCGGCGTCGGCATTTCGGAAACCGATCTGCCGCACATCTACGAGCGCTTTTTCCGTGGGGCCGACGTGAGCGCGCGGGTCCAGGAAGGCATCGGTATCGGCCTGCCGCTGGTGCGGGAACTGGTCAGGCTGCACGGCGGCGATATCGCCGCGACCAGCAAGCGCGGCGAGGGCAGCACTTTCACCGTCTCCATCCCGTTCGGCAGAGCGCACCGTCGGTGGGCGCGGCCGGCAGAAGCGGCCGTGCCTATGACGGAGGCGGTGGCTTACATCGGTGGAATACCGCCCCCGCCTCAGCCTGCACCGCCGGTTGCCGTGGCGGGCAACCGCGACGGGCGGCCGCGCATTATCGTCGCCGACGACAATGCCGACATGCGAGCCTACCTGTTCCGGTTGCTGGCGCCGCATTACGAAGTCGAGACCGCCAACGACGGTGCCGCCGCGCTCGACGCGGTCAATAGAGAACGGCCCGACCTGGTGCTGAGCGATGTCATGATGCCTGCGATGAACGGCTTCGAGTTGTTGCAGGCGATCAAGGGCGACCCGGTTTTGCGGCCCATACCGGTAATTCTGCTGACAGCCCGCGCCGGTGAGCACGAGACCGTGGGCGCACTTGAGGCCGGCGCCGACGAATATCTCGTCAAGCCGTTCAGCGCCGCCGAACTGCTGGCCCGCATTCGCTCGCAACTCGAGCTTGCCGACAGCCGCAAGCAGCTCGAGCGGGCCAGCCGCGCCAAGGACGAGTTCCTGGCGATGCTCGGCCACGAACTGCGCAATCCCTTGTCGCCGATTGCGACGGCGCTGCAATTGATGCGCCTGCGCGCGCCGGACGTGTTGATCCGGGAACGCGAGATCATCGAGAACCAGGTACGGCAGCTCGGCGCTCTCGTGGACGACTTGCTCGATGTCTCGCGCATCGCGCGCGGCAAGATCGAGCTGAAAAAAGAGCAGGTCGACGTGGCACAGGTGATCGCCCAGGCGCTGGAAACCGCGGGGCCGCTGCTGGAACAACGTGAACAGAGCGTGCAAACGGATATTGGCGACGGCTTGATTGTCGAGGGCGATTCGCGGCGACTGGTTCAGATTGTCAGCAATCTGCTGACCAACGCGGCCAAGTATTCGCCGCCGCGCCGCACGGTGCACGTCGGCGCCGCCCGGGAGGGCAAGCAGGTCGTGATTCGCGTGCGCGACGAAGGCATCGGTATCGGGCGCGATTTGCTGCCGCGCGTCTTCGAACTGTTTACGCAGGACCGGCGTGCGCTCGATCGTGCGGAAGGCGGGCTGGGCCTGGGCCTGGCCATTGTCCGCAGTCTGACGCGGCTGCACGGTGGCAGCGTCGATGCATACAGTGCGGGCCGCAATCGCGGCGCGGAGTTCGTCGTGCGGCTGCCGTTGCTGGAACCGGGTCCGTCACAGCGCAGTAAAAAGCCTCCCGAACCCGCGACAGCCGCCGGCGACCGCGGCCGGTTGAAAGTGCTGGTCGTTGACGATTACAGGGATGCCGCCGAGAGCCTGGCACAGGTGCTCGAGTTCGAGGGCTATCGTACCCGTGTAGCCGGCGATGGCCCGGAAGCGCTCGAGGCGGCGGCGGAATTTCGGCCGGCGGTCGCGCTGGTCGATCTCGGCTTGCCAATCATGGACGGCTACGAGCTTGCGCGCCGACTGCAGCAAACGCCGGGGCTGGAAAACCTGCGGCTGATCGCGGTGACCGGCTACGGGCAGGAAAGCGACCGGCAGCGCACCAGGGAGGCCGGTTTCGTCGAACATCTCGTCAAGCCCATCGATGCAGGGACCGTCGGCGACCTCGTCGCGCGCATCGCCGCCGCCTGAACGAAAAAGCCCGCCAAAGCGGGCTCGAAAAGCGTCTGATGGTGGACGATGCTGGGATCGAACCAGCGACCCCTGCCGTGTGAAGGCAGTGCTCTACCGCTGAGCTAATCGTCCACGGAGGCGTAGATTCTAGGGACGCGCGGCTGCGCGGTCAACGTGAACGGGCTATCATGAAACAAATGCCGCTCAGGAAGAGCGGCCCACCATGCCAGGGAGCGGCGCATGAACTCGCAACAGTCCTTCGACCTCGTCGTCATCGGTACCGGTGTCGCCGCGGGCACCGTCATCTCGCAGGTCGGCAGCGCGGGCTGGAAAATCGCGATCGTCGATGAGCGGCCGTTCGGCGGCACCTGCCAGCTGCGCGGCTGCGATCCCAAGAAAATCCTCCGCCGCGGTGCCGAAATCATCGATGCCGCGCGCCTGTTGCACGGTCGCGGCATCGCCGGCGCCGACACGCTCGCCATCGACTGGCCGGCGCTGATCAAGTTCAAGCGCGAATTCACCGATCCGGTGCCCGAAGCGCGCGAAAAGCCGTGGCGCGAGCAGGGCATCGCGACGTTCCACGAGCACGCGGAATTCGTCGACGAGCGTACGCTTTCGATCGGCGATAAGCGCGTGCATGCCGACCGCATTGTGCTCGCCATTGGCGCGCGTCCGATGCCGCTGCCGATCGACGGTGCCGAGCACCTGATCCACAGCGACGACTTCATGGAGCTGGATTCGCTGCCGCGGCGGCTGGTATTTGTCGGCGGCGGCTATATCTCGTTCGAGTTCGCGCATATCGCGGCGCGCGCCGGCGCCGAGGTCACGCTGCTCGAAATGGGCGAGCGGCCGCTCGCGCAGTTCGATCCGGACCTGGTCGAAAAGCTCGTGCAGCGCAGCCGCGCGATCGGCATCGACATCCGCACCAACGCGCAGGTCGAAAAGATCGAAAAGCGGGCTGATGGTTTTACGGTTCGCGCAAAGATCTACGGGGAGGCGTGCGCATTCGAAGCCGACGGTGTCGTGCACGGCGCGGGGCGCGTTCCGGCAACCGACGGCCTTGAGCTGGAGCGCGGCGGCGTGCGCTTCTCGAAGCGCGGCATTGAGATCAACGAATATCTGCAAAGCGTCTCCAACCCGGCGGTGTACGCGGCCGGCGACGCGAGCGCGACCGACGGTCCGCCACTGACGCCGGTCGCCAATCTCGAAGGCAGCGCAGTCGGCCACAACTTGCTCAACGGCAACTCGAAAACCGTCGATTACCGCGGTGTACCGAGCTGTGCATTCACGGTGCCGCCTCTCGCTTCCGCGGGACTCAGCGAAGCCGCCGCGCAAGAACGGGACATCGATTACGACTGCAAGCTCATCGACATGTCGGACTGGTATCTCGCCCGCCGCGTCGGCGAAACCTGCGCTGCCGCGAAAATCCTGATCGGGAAGGACAAGCATATCGTCGGCGCGCACCTGCTCGGTCCGGAGTGCGAGCAGATCATCAACTTTTTCGGTATCGCGATCCGCAACGATTGGGCGGTTGAGGAACTCGCCGGCGTCGTCAGCGCGTACCCGTCGGCGGCCTCGTACGTCGGGCATCTCGTATAGGCGGCTTCGCCGCAGGTAAGCGATCAGGGGT
>DASSOO010000029.1:0-2426 GCA_035700455.1 Gammaproteobacteria bacterium | reverse complement strand
CTGGCAATCCTGGCTTCGTATTCGATGACGCCGACATGACTGAACATGAAGGATACGGCGCCGGTCTCGGCGAGATTCCCGCCATTCTTCGAGAAGATCGCGCGCACCTCGCCCGCCGTGCGATTCCGGTTGTCGGTCAGCGCCTCGACAATGACCGCCACGCCACCCGGTCCGTATCCCTCGTAACGAATCTCGTCGTAATTTTCGGTGTCGGCCGCCTGCGATTTCTTGACTGCACGCTCGATGTTGTCTTTCGGCATATTCTCGGCGCGGGCCGCGAGGATTGCGGCGCGCAGGCGCGGATTGAATGCCGGGTCCGGCATGCCGAGCTTGGCGGCGACGGTAATTTCACGCGCAAGCTTGCCGAACAGCTTGGAGCGCGCCTTATCCGCGCGCCCTTTCTTGTGCATGATGTTCTTGAATTGGGAATGACCAGCCATAACCAGCGTCAAAGTTTGTGGGTGCCGGCGGCTATATAGTCCGGCGCGCCCGGAAAATAAATATCGCAGATGGCGGAATTTGCGGCGTTATCAGGCGGCAGCCGCAACGTTCTGCAGGATGGCAGCGATGCGGGCACCCATTTTCAACACGTTCTGATGGACGCGCGTCTTGTAGCGAATGACGGCATCGCGATCGACAAGGAAGAACTTCTGCTGCGGCCAGCTGCGGCCGAAAACGTCGACCAGCATGCTGCGGAAATGACCTGCCGAAAGATCCGGCTGCTGGGCCGGCAGTTCGGCGTAGGCCGCAAGCTCGGCCGCGGTGAGCGCGCAGAGCAGAGCCACCGGCACAGTCGAGTAGACCTGCCGATGCTGCTGAATGGTACTGATCGCCCGGTCGAGCGCGAATTCGGGGCCGAGATCGCCATTGACGACCAGAGGCTCATCATTTGTCGCGCGCGCGAGCGGAAACTGATCGATCAGCCAGTCGCCGGCGTGAAACACATTGTTGCGGCCACGCCCGTAGATCAGAACGTCGTCCTCGTAACGCGCAAACCATGTGTCCAGACGGTCGAGAATGCGGTCGAACGCCGGCCGCGCAATCAGCTCCCGGCTTTGCGTGCCGAAAATGCCGATGGCGGATTTCGCGCGCGAGACGACATCAAGCACGCCGTCGCCAAGGAGCGGCGGAAAAAGGCTGCCACCGGCACCGAGTATGACCAGATCATAATTCCGCCGGGCCTGATCAATCGTTCCGGCCGTGAGGTGGTGAATTCGGCACTCGCCCGGCAGCACGGCATTGATCAATTGGCGGCCGAGCCGCGCAGCGAGATCGTTCGTATCGCCACCTGAAATCACGGCCACGTTGCACGTTGCAACCGGGGAAAGCCGCTCCGCCGGCGTCAGCCGCATGAGCATCTGCGATTCATCGACCGGCGCGGTGCTTTCAATGCGAAAGCCGTAACGATTGAACAGCAGCGCCAGGTCGCAGAGGCTCATTCGATTGACAAGATCCTGAGCGCGCTCGCCGATTTTGGCGAAATCAGCCGGATAACAGCTCAGGATGATGCCGCGCTTGCAGAAGCGCAAATGAGTGAACAGGCTTTCGACGTCTTTGATGCGCTCCAGCATACCAAGCATCACGATAACGTCGGCCCGCGACGCGGCTTCGCTTGGGAATTCTTCGATGTTCAGGTCGAGCGCTCGCGCCTGGCCCTTCTTGCCGGCTCGGGCGCCCGTGGCGTAGTCGCAGCCATTCGGCAACAGAGACCGCAATGCCGGGCTCGCGCCGAGATCGAGGACGCGCGCGCCGGCGGGAATAAACTGAGCGGCAAGTTCGGCGCGCGGATCGGATTTCGCCTGCGACGGGATTGACGGGCGATCCGCCGGCAGCTCCAGCGCAAGATTGCTGTTGACGAAAAGAGCCATATGCTCCGTGCCGAGGTCGCGCTGCCGGACCCAGCACATGCCGGCGAATCAATTCCGTCTACCGAATCATTGCCGCGATTCGCGGTCAACCGCGCAAATTGAAAAAAGTCAGCTCCAGAAGCTCGGCCGAGCTTCCTGCAGGATGCCGCCGAGGCGGACGGCGCCAACCTTCCGGGCAAGCCCGGTCGCGTCGTCGGTCTCGACGGCGAGACCGCACAAGGTCGCCGGACCATTTGATGCTTCAAACTTCGCACCCGGCAGCTTGCGCAGGAACCGATTGAGCGGTTCGTCCTTGTTCATCCCGATGATGGAGTCGTAGTCGGCGGTCATGCCGACGTCGGACACGAATGCCGTACCCGCCGGAAGAATACGGTCGTCGGCGGTCGGCGCGTGCGTATGCGTGCCGACGACAAGGCTGGCGCGCCCGTCGGTGAAATATCCCATCGCCTGCTTTTCGCTGGTGGCCTCGCAGTGAAAATCGATGACGATCGCGTCCGCCCCGGTTTTGAGCGCGCAGGCCGAAAGCTCGCGCTCGATCGCGGCGAATGGGTCGTCAAG
>DASSOO010000028.1:0-3810 GCA_035700455.1 Gammaproteobacteria bacterium | reverse complement strand
GATACATAGGCATCAAACAGCACTCCCCGCGCATCGCTGTAGCGATTGGCATATTGTAACAAATCCCGGCCCGGCTTTACGTGCGCCGCCTTGATGTACGGCAGTCCGAACGCGCGACAGAATTCCGGCGTTTCGTCGCCGTGAAACTGCAGCAGGCTGACAGGCACGCGCGCCACGACATCACGCACCTGTTCCGGATCGGGATCGACAAACAGCGCCACCGCGGTCACAAACGGCGGCAGCGCACGCGCAATCTGCAGTGCTTGTGCGACATCCAGGTTGCGCGGACTCGGCGCATAGAACACCAGCCCGATCGCATGCGCGCCAGCCCGCGCTGCGGCAACGCCGTCCTCGGCGCGGGTAATGCCACAGATTTTGACGGCTACCGGCATCGCGTTGTTTTCATTCCCATGCAACATCAAACAGTGCCGGCCGCGCCGGCGGCGCGAGCGGAAATTTTTCGTCGTACAGCACGCGTGCCAGATACAGTCCGGCCGCGTCGGCGGTCGCCGCCGCCCGCCTGCGATCGCGCGTCGCGAGCACCTCGGCAAGCCACTCCGGCCGATATTTTCCATTGCCGACGTAGATCAGGCAGCCGACGATATTGCGCACCATGTGCTGTAAAAAGGCGTCAGCGGCGAGATCGAACACGATGATGTCGCCGTGCCGCGCAACGCCGATATGGCGCAATTCGCGCACGGGCGAGCGCGCCTGGCATTCCGCGGCACGGAACGCGCTGAAATCGTGGCGCCCGATCAGCATCCGCGCTGCCGCGTGCATCTTCGCTGCGTCAAGCGGCCGATGGCACCAGCCGACACGCCGCGCTTCCAGTGCCGGACGCGCCGGACGGTTCAGCAGCAGATAACGGTAGTGCCGCTCGCGGGCGCCATAGCGTGCGTGAAAATCGTCGGCCACTTCGCAAGCCCCGGTCACTGCAATCGCGGACGGCAACACACTGTTGACACCACGCGTCCACGCCGACAGCGGCCGCACGACAGTTGCGTCGAAATGCACCACCTGGTGCAGCGCATGCACCCCGGCATCGGTCCGTCCGGCGCAGATCGTCGCCATTTTCTGACCGCCCACCCGGGCCAGCGCGCGCTCCAGTGCATCTTGCGCCGCACATCCGGAAGGTTGCGTCTGCCAGCCACAGAACGCAGCGCCGTCATATTCCAGCGCAAGTGCGATTCTCACGTGCGAGATCGGGTGATTTCAAAAAAAGACGCCATATGGCGGACATGAAAAACAACCGCGCTGTGCCGCACAGCGTGCGGCACAGCCTTTTACGCAAGATTCAGCCCAGGTTGCGCAGCAGCGCCTTGGCTTGCGTTTGCTGCTCGGTATCGCCCTCTTCGACGACCTCGTGCAAAATTTCCTTTGCGCCGTCGTTGTCGCCCATTTCCTGATAGGCTTTCGCGAGATCGAATTTGGTCTGCACATCATGCCAGTGGCCATCCTTTTGCCCGGAGGCTGGCGTCGTCGCGGATGGCTGGTCTTCATCGAATTCAAGATTGATGCCGCTCAGGTCGAACGTTGGCACGCTACCCTTGCCAGTCCCGGGCGCTGCGGCATCCGGCTCCAGCGCCAGGTCCATCGGCTGACCACCGTTTTTCCCGCTGTCGAGCGCCAAGTCGGGCGCCTTCGCGTGATCGCCGCTGTCGTGGCCGATGTCGGCAGTTGCGCTGTCGGACTGCGCCGCCGGCAGATCAAGCTGGAAGTCCGGCATCAGCGGCTCGGCACGGGCCGCCTTGAGTGCCTCATCCATCAGCAGCTGTGAATCTTCGAGACTCAATGTCTTTCCGGATCCGCCATTCACCGATGCGGTTCCGTGTTCCTCCGCACCGAAGTCAAGGCCCGTGGGAGCGTTCGAGTCGCGTCCCAGCGTGAAATCCGGGATCGGCGCCGGTTCGTCTGCGGCGCTGTTCTCGCCCTCGGCAATACGCTGCGTATCTTCCGGTCCCGGCGTCCCGCCAGGCAGCGTGAAATCCGGCGCTACGGCACCGTGAGGTGCGGTCAACTCCAGTCCGGCGGCCGCAAATTGCGCGCTCAACCGGCCCGTCTTGCTGACGGAGTCATCTTCCGGAGCGGGGTCGAGCGGAATATCGGCGGCGGTTTGCGCAGCCGGCATGTCCAGCTCGAAATCCAGTCCGTCCGGCGCGCTCGCCGGTGACGCCGATGATGGCGCCGCCTTGCCTGCTTCGAACAGCGGGTTTGCCGGAGCCAGTGTGTAACCTAACGCCGCAACCTTCAGCCATTCCTCGCTGTCGCTTGCCACCGATTGATGAAGCTTTTGCGCCAGGGTTTCGAACGCGGTCGTGTTCTTGCGCGCCGCGTAGACTTCCAGCAGCTTGACCTGAACGTCGGTACGCTCGGGATGATGCACCAGTGCATCTTTCAGAATTTCCTCGGCCTGCTCTTCGCGTCCGTATGCGATATAGACTTCCGCTTCCGCCAGCGGATCGACGTCATCCGAAATGGCCCCCGCCGGCGCGGCCGGCTGCGGTTCCGGCGACGCCGCTGGCGACGCCGCAGGTGGCGCAGACGCTGCGGGCGGCGAGTCCTTTACGGCAGCAAGTGCCGCTGCGGTGGTCGCCGCTGCCGCCCCACCGGCAAGCAGCGGTGCTGCCTGCAATTCCGGTTCGCCATCATCAGCCGCGCCGCGACGGCGGCGCATCCAGAGATAGATCAGCAACAGAATGATGATCACCGCTGCGCCGATGTACAGCGGGTTTTCGGTCAGCATCTGCAGGAATCCCGGCTGCGGCGCCGGTTTCGGAATGATGTGATGCCGCGGTGCGGCATGGGCCGTCGCGGCTTCGGCCTTCTGCGCCACCGGTTTTGCTTCGGCATTACCCGCCGCCGGCTTCTCCGCGGATTGGCCGGGTTGCGTCGCGCCTGCTGCACCATGACCGGATTCTTTCGCCGCGGTTGCCGTCGCAGTTTCCGGTTTCGATGCGGCAGTCGTCGCTGCGGCAGTGGCCGCTGTCGGGCTCGCCGTAGATTCTGCCGGGGCCGCCGGCTGCGACGCGGCCGCCGAGTTCGATTCAGCCGTCGCGTTCGACTGAGTTGTATCTGCTTCAATTGTCGAGTTCGACGCAGCCGTGGAGCCCGACGGCGCAGCCGCCGCCCCCGGTTCAATGACAGAGCCCGCTGCAGTCGTGGCCCCCGCCGCCGCAGTCGGAGCAGACGGCGATGTCGTGGAAGCCGGTGTCGACGCTGACGCGCTCGACCCGGCAGGCGTCGCCGATTGTGCCGCGGCCTGAGCACCAGCGGCCGCTGCGCCACTCGCCGGTACGGAAGCCGCCTGTTGCGCCTGCTGCTGCGCATTCGCCATTCCGGCACTCTTGATCGCAATCAGCTTGCGCATGTCGGAGATGGTTTTTTCGAGTTGCGCGATACGCGAATTGGCTTCGTCCAGCGCTTTCTGGCGCGCGCTGGCCTCTTCTTCCAGTGCCTGGATACGCTCGGTAGTGCTTTCGCCCTTGCCGGCCGCTTCCGGCGCCTCACCCTTCGACAGCCTGACCACGTCTTGTGGTGCCGTTGCTCCCTTCGGATGCGCTTCTTCCACCTTGGTCGAAATCTTGCCGGACACCGCCCCGCCCGCCTCCGGCGCCGCCGCCGATTTTCTGCTCGCGGCCGCTGCGATCCGGTTGCGGTAGGCGTGCCAGTCGGCGATCTGGAGTTTGACTTCACGCCGTGCTTTCGACGCCGACACCTGTTCGATCTGCTGCGTGCTCGGAATGCGCAGGATCTTGCCGGTCGTCATGCGATTGATGTTGCCGTGGAAGGCATGCGGATTGGCGCGATACA
>DASSOO010000027.1:0-7202 GCA_035700455.1 Gammaproteobacteria bacterium | reverse complement strand
AAAAACGTCGCCGGTAAGGAAGCAAGGCAGCATTGGCAGATGCGCTTTTGAGGCAGGTTCCGTTGGGGGCTTTGACTGATGGCCGTAGACATTTCGCAGCTTCTTACCTTCGGCGCCAAGAACAACGCATCCGACCTGCATCTGTCGGCGGGCGTGCCGCCGATGATTCGCGTCGACGGCGATATCCGCCGCATCAACATGCCTGCACTCGAACACAAAGATGTCTACGACATGGTCTACGACATCATGAACGACAAGCAGCGCAAGGATTACGAAGAATTTCTCGAGTGCGACTTCTCGTTCGAGATTCCGGATGTCGCACGCTTCCGCGTCAACGCGTTCAACCAGAGTCGCGGCGCCGGCGCGGTGTTCCGCACAATTCCGTCGACCGTGCTGTCGCTGGAGGAACTGAAAGCGCCGGCGACTTTCGAGGAGATTTGCAAGAACCCGCGCGGCATCGTGCTCGTAACCGGGCCGACCGGATCGGGGAAGTCGACGACGCTCGCGGCGATGATCAACCACATCAACGAAAACGACTTCGGCCACATTCTGACCGTCGAGGATCCGATCGAATTCGTCCATCAGAGCAAGAAATGCCTGATCAACCAGCGCGAGGTGCACCGCGACACGCTCGGCTTCAACGAGGCCCTGCGTTCGGCGCTGCGCGAAGACCCGGACGTGATTCTGGTCGGCGAGTTGCGTGACCTCGAGACGATCCGTCTCGCGCTTACCGCGGCTGAAACGGGCCACTTGGTGTTCGGTACGCTGCATACGTCGTCCGCCGCGAAGACGATCGACCGAATCGTCGACGTGTTTCCGGCAGCGGAAAAAGACATGGTCCGCGCGATGCTGTCGGAGTCGCTGCGCGCGGTCATTTCGCAAACGCTGTTGAAAAAGGTCGGCGGCGGGCGCATTGCGGCACACGAAATCATGATCGGCACGCCTGCCATCCGTAACCTGATCCGTGAGGGCAAGATTGCGCAGATGTATTCCGCGATCCAGACAGGTCAGTCGGTCGGCATGCAGACGCTCGACCAGAATCTCAAGGACCTGGTCCAGCGCAAGCTGATCGACGTCGAACAGGCGCGCATCAAGGCGGCCAATAAGGAATCGTTCTAAAGCCCGCGGTCGGGGAGAGAGTAAGCGATGCAGCGAGACCATGCCGTTAAGTTGATGCAGGACCTGTTGAACGCGATGGTCGCGCGCAAAGGCTCGGACCTGTTCATAACGGCGAACTTTCCGCCCGCCATCAAGATCGACGGCGTCATGACGCCGCTCACAGACAAGCGGCTCAGCAGCGAAGACAGCGCGGTGCTCGTGCGCGCGATCATGAATGACAAGCAGATCAAGGAATTCGACGAAACCAAGGAATGTAATTTCGCGATCGCGCCGCTGCACATCGGCCGCTTCCGCGTCAGCGCCTATGTACAGCAGGGCCAGGTTGCGGCTGTGCTGCGCACGATCAACACCCAGATTCCGAATCTCGACGACCTCAACCTGCCGTCGGCGCTGCGTAGCCTCGTCATGCACAAGCGCGGCCTCGTCATCTGCGTCGGTGCGACCGGCTCGGGCAAGTCGACTACGCTCGCCGCGATGCTCGACCATCGCAACAAGAATTCGCGCGGCCACGTTATCACCATCGAGGATCCAATCGAATACGTGCATCCGCACCAGGGCTGTATCATCACGCAGCGCGAGGTCGGCGTCGACACGGAGTCTTGGCACAACGCGCTGAAGAACACGCTGCGCCAGGCGCCCGACGTGATCCAGATCGGCGAAATCCGCGACCGCGACACCATGGAGTACGCGGTGCAGTTTTCCGAAACCGGCCACCTGTGCCTGTCGACGCTGCACGCGAACAGCGCCAACCAGGCGCTCGACCGGATCGTTGCACTGTTTCCGGAAGAGCGCCGCGAGCAGTTGCTGATGGACCTGTCGCTGAATGTGCGCGGCATAATCTCGCAGCGACTGATTCGCCGCGCCAGCGGCAAGGGGCGCGTCGCGGCGATGGAAATCATGCTGAACTCGCCGCTGATTGCGGATCTCATCTTCAAGGGCGAGGTCTCGCAGATCAAGGAAATCATGGCCAAGTCGACACGGCTTGGTATGCAGACGTTCGACCAGTCGCTGTTCAACCTGTTTGAAGCGGGCGAGATCACTTACGAAGACGCACTGCGCAACGCCGATTCGCAGAACGAATTGCGCTTGCGTATCAAGCTCGAAAGCAAGCGCGCGCAGCGCCCAACCGACGAAGATATCGACAAGCTGGCTCTCGAGGAAACCGAAGAAGCCGGCACGAGGATTTGAGCCCGTGGACCTCTTGCCTTATCTCAAGCTGGTTGCCGAGCGCAAGGCATCGGACCTGTACCTCACCGCACACGCGCCGATCAAGATCCGCGTCGAAGGCAAGGTGCTGTCGGTTGGCAAGGGCGAGCTGACGCCGGACCAGGTGCAGGCGGCGGCCTTCGGCATGATGAGCCAGGACCAGATCGAGTTTTACAACGCCAATCTCGAATGCGACTTCGCAATCGAACCCGACGGGCTCGGCCGGTTTCGCGCCAACGTGTTTTCGCAGCGCGGCACGCCGGCGTTGGCGCTGCGCTACATTCCGCAGGAAGTGCCCGAGTTCGACACACTCGGCCTGCCGGATGTGCTGAAAGAACTGATCATGCACCGTCGCGGGCTCGTCCTGATGGTCGGCCCCACCGGCAGCGGCAAGACCACCAGCCTGGCATCGCTGATTCGCTATCGCGCGAATCTGCGTACCGGCCATATCCTGACGATTGAAGACCCGATCGAGTTCTCGCACCCGAACACGCGTTCGATCGTCAATCAGCGCGAAATCGGCACCGACACCCATTCATACGCCAACGCGCTGCGCAGCGCGGTGCGCGAAACGCCGGACGTAATCCTCATCGGCGAAATCCGCGACCGCGAAACGATGGAATCGGCGATCCAGCTCGCCGGTACCGGCCACCTGACGATCTCGACGCTGCACGCCAACAACACGTCGCAGGCGATGGAGCGCATTCTCAACCTGTTCCCGGAACAGCAGCACAAACTTCTGATGGACCTGAGCGTCAATCTGCGCGCGATCGTGTCGCAGCGCCTGGTGCTGGGCAAGGAAGGCCGGCGCGTGCCGGCCGTCGAAGTCATGCTGAATACGCCGTTCATCGCCGGCCTGATCGCCAAGGGCGACATCGACGGCATCAAGCAAGCGATCGAAAACCGCGGCGAGCGAGGCATGCAGTCGTTCGATGCCGCGCTGCACGCACTGTTTCAGAAGGGACTCATTACGATGGAAGAGGCCCTCAGTCACGCCGATTCGCGCGCAAATCTGGAAGCGAAGATAAATTTTGGGTGAATGGCTGGCGGTGAGGGATTAGTGGTTAGTGGAAGAATGAAGAAGCGCCGCAAGCTCTTACCTCTTAACCACTAACCGCTTACCTCGTACCACTTACCGGCGGCGCAGCCGCCCTTACCAAATCCCTATCAATCCCCTCGGCTCGTAATCCTGCGGCACGACGAACAGGTCGTCGCTGAGCTTGCCGCGGCTGATCGATTTCAATACTTCCGTTCGGCCGTGCTTGAAGTCGACCAGCTTGACCGGCACGGCGCGATCCTTCAGCAGCAGCGCTTCCGCTTTCGTTTTCAGCGTCAGGTTCTCGCCGCCGAGGCGGCGCAGGTCCGCGGCCATCGTCGCGAGCGTGGCGGCGTCGGCCGAGGCGATCGGTATTTCCTTTGCCGGTGTCGCACATAATCCGTAGCCGATGCCGTTGTCGACGCTGATCGTGACTGTGCGGCAGCGGTATTTGCCGGCGGTCGTCGTCGCGCCGGTTGTTGCAACCGTCGCATGCGGCAGCGGATGCGCGATCATTGAACTGACGGATGGCGCGCCGCTCCGGATCATGTCGCGGATAGACGGCGGCAGCGCCTGTACCGTGTGCCGGACGCTTTCGATATCGGCGCGCAGTTTGTTCACCGTCTGCCGGTCGATGATTCGGTACTCGTGCTTCGCGGTATCGAGCAGCAGGAAGCGATGGCCTTCGGATTCGTAAAGTACGATGCTCCCGCCTTCCGCCGCGCCATCGATGCGAATGTGCCCGGCGTGAATCAGGACACGGGTCGCCGGCTTGTGTGAAGTGGCATCGGTATAGCTGAGCGTAGTGTCGGCGAAAGCCGGCACGCTCCATACCGCCGCGGCCAATATTGCAGCGGCCACACCGACGGTCGCCCGGTTGCGCATCTGTAATCGTGATTTCATAGAACCCATCCTTGTCATTTCCGCGCGACCGCCATCGACGGTGGACATACCGAAAATGCAGGCGCATTTTTCGGCAAGGCGGGAATCCATCTTTTTGCCTTCAGTCAAGCGAACAGACTGTCCGCCGCGGCAATTTGCACCGCATCTTTCGCGAAGTCCAGCGGCAGCTTTCCGACTACCGCGTCTTCTTCCAACACCTCGGCAGGCTTTGCGGTGTTGTAGCGTATTTCCGACGGCGTGTCGTTGACGAGGCGCGCCTGTAAATCCTGCGCATCCTGCGCGACAAAGACAAACTTCATGCGCGCCGGATCGATGTGGCGCCTGAGCGCCGCGTTGACAGCTTCGACCGTAAGGCCATCTAGACCGGAGCGGACGTAGTCGACGAAGTCGCCGATACCGTACCACGCGCTGTCGATCGCGTAGCCGAGCCGGCGTGCCGGCGACTTTACCAGCAGCGCGACGTACTTGTGCAGGAATTCGCGCGTCTGCTCGAAGCCTTCGGCGCTCAGGCCGTCGTCGACCAGCTTGCCGAGCTCGTAGAGCGCGAGTCGCGTCGCGAACACCGCGTCGTGATTGTCGCGCAGCGGCCGCAGCCACACCTGGAAAATCTGCTGGCGGCGAGCGAGGTTGCTGTCCGGCTTGAGGTAATACATGCCGTCGGGGAAATACTCGATGTAGGCATAGTCGCCATAGTTCATGCCGCGCAGTTCGCGGATGCGCTGGTAAAGCCGGCCGAGGCTGGAACGATGCTCACCGAGCCACGCGCGCGCGAGCCACAGCGCGACCCAGTCGGTGTCGCCGCGCACGACGTCGATCGGCTGACCGAACGATACCGCAACTGCCGGCGTCTCCTTGGCGACAATCAGCGCCTCGCGCCGTGCGATCGGCGGCGGCATCGGCATCGCGGCCGGCAGCGGTGCCGATTGTGCGCCGGCGAAATCGGCCTGCACGCGCGCCGGAAAATCCTGCGGATAGCCTCCGCCGCAACCGATCACCAGGTTGTCCGGCGTGTAACGGCTTCGGTAAAACGCGCGGCAGTCGTCGACGGTGAGCTTTTCGAGATCGCCGATCGCGCCTTCGTTCAGGTGGCCGTAGGGATGCTCGCCGCCATAGATGAAGTTGTACAGCGCTTCCTTGCCGAGTTCCTCGTCGTTGTCGCTGCAAAGATCGGTACGGATCGCGTTGATGGTGCGTTCGCGGATGCGCGCGAAATCGGTTTCGTGCCAGCCCGGCGTCAGCAGCAGTTCGCGCAGGATCGCGTAATAGTCGTCGAGGCGCTCGCGGTGCACGCTGCCGGCAAAGCGCGTCATTTCCTTGTCGCACTGTGCGCCGACGTGCGCGGCGAGCGGGTAGAGCGCGTCGTGGATCGCGCGCCGCGGCCGCGCAGCCGAACCGCCGTCGGCGACAAGCGTGGCGGTGAGGGCCGCAAGCCCGCGCTTGCCCGGTGGGTCGTCGGCGGCGCCCGCCTTGAACACCAGGCTGATGTCGACCAGCGGCGTATCCGCCGGCAGCGCGATGATCGACGGCTGATGTTGCACCGCCGGCGCCGGCGTGGCCGACGCGGCGGCGCCGGCCGCAACCGCTTCAAGACCGAGCGATTCGGTATTCGCAAGGCTTACGATCGTGCGCCCGGCCGGCGTGAAATATTTCGCCGCGGTCGCGCGCAGGTCGTCCGCGGTGAGCGCGCCATAACGCTCGAAAAGCTTGTTGATGATGGATGGGCTTTGCTCGAAGCGCATAAAGCCGGCAAGCATGTCGCCGATCGATTCGGCATCGATGAGTGCATGCGCGAAGTGGTAGCGGAGCCGGTCGCGCACACGTGCAAGCTTCGCCTCGTCGGCGCGTTCGGTTGCGGCACGCGCGCAGGTTTCGAGAATCGCGTCGGCGACCGCGCGTGCGTGCGCTTCATCCGTCAGGCGCGCGCCGATCGTCAGCAGGTACGGATCTTCGTGGTCGGAGAACTCGGCAAACAACTCGTCCGCCTTGCGCTGCTCGACGACCAGCCGCTGATACAAGTCCGACTGCGGCGAGAAATACAGCTCGTGGATAAAATCGGCCGCCGCCATCGCATTGTCATCGACCGAAAACGCCGGCCCGTGAAACGCGATCATTACCCACGGCTGTGTCGGTGTCTGCCAGACGATGTGGCGGTACTGCGGGCCGGTTGGCGCCGGCTCGGCCGGAATGTCGGCGCGGTAATCGTGCGCCTGCCAGCCGCCCCAGTATTTTTGGATCAGCGCCAGCGTCGCGTCCGGCTCGACGTCGCCGGTCACCAGCATTGTCGCGTTGTTCGGCCGGTACCAGCGCGAGAAAAAGGTGCGCGCGTAATCGATCTGTTCCGGCATCGCCTCGATGTCGGCGAAGAAGCCCATCGTCGTGTGCTTGTACGGGTGCACCTTGTAGGCGAGATCGCGCAGCACCTCGAACATCTTCTCGGTGGGGTCGGAATAATTCTTGAGGTATTCGCCCTTGACCGCCAGCGCTTCGGTGCGAAAGCCTTCTTCATCCAGTTCCAGGTTCTGAAACCGGTCGGCTTCGAGCCGCAGCACCGTTTTGAGATCGGGCTTGGTAAAGGTGATGTGGTAATTGGTGTAGTCGTCGGTCGTGTAGGCGTTCTGGTCGGCGCCGGCGCGCGTCATTACGGTCTGGTAGCGTTCCGGGGGATAGTCGCGCGTGCCGCGAAACATCATGTGCTCGAAGAAGTGCGCGAAGCCGGACTTGCCCGGCTCGACCTCGTTGCGCGAGCCGGTATGCACCGCGATCTGCAGGTTGACAATATCCGGCGCGCCGGCGGGAATGACAATGGCCTTGAGGCCGGTGGCAAAGCGATGCTCGGTCGCCGGAAGGTCGAAGAGTGGGCGATTCATGCGGATTGTTTCTGGAAAACGGCGCTGCAACCCACTATAACAAACAGAAGGCGCGGCGTTACCGCTCCGGT
>DASSOO010000026.1:0-3134 GCA_035700455.1 Gammaproteobacteria bacterium | reverse complement strand
CCAAAGCGACGCCTTCGGTTCACTGCCGATTGCGAACTATCTCAACGGTCGCCAGTACTACGTGACGCTGCGCATGAAGTTCTGATCGTTGACGGCATAAATCCCAGGAAACAGAGGGCGGACGCAATGTCCGCCCTCTTTTTTTGCGGAGCTAGCGGTGCAGCCGTTTCCGGTCGCGTTTGCGGCCGACGCCGGCGGCACAGACGGCACCGGCTGCGAGTGCCGTGCCGAGCAGCGCCAGGCGGCCGCGATGCGTCGTCGCCCAGAACTGAAGGCTGTACTCGTGAGCTTCGCCGCTGAAACGGCCGCGGGCGCCGTGATCGCCGCCGGCCGGCTGCCACAGGTTGCCCGGCCCTTGCTCCGCCGGCTCGCTCGTCTGCTGTCCGCCGAAGGCGCTGGTAGCCATGTAGCGGTCGAGCATGCCGGGCGCGAACTTGTCGGCCCAGATCATCAACAGCGACGAAATGCCGACATAGAGCCGTGCGCGCCGGTGGTGCGCAGCCCAGACAATCGCGCGCGCCGCAAGTTCCGGTTGATACACTGGCGCGACCGGCCGCGGCCGCTTCGGCATTTTGTTGAGCGCCCAGTCGAACTGCGGCGTGTTGAGTCCCGGCATGTCGACGACCGCCACGTGCACGTGGCTGCCGCGATGCAGCAGTTCGGCGCGCAGCGAATCCGTATAACCGTTGATCGCGTGCTTCGCGCCGCAATACGGCGATTGCAGCGGTATCGAGTGATACGCCAGCGCGGAACTCACCTGCACGATCGTGCCGCGGTCGCGCGGCAGCATCCGCTTGAGCGCCGCCATCGTTCCGTACACGTTGCCGAGATAGGTGACTTCGGTGACGCGGCGGAATTCGTCGGCCGAAATTTCGTTGAACGGCGCGAGCACGGTCGCCATGGCTCCATTTATCCAGATATCGATTTCGCCGAGTTTCGATTCGATCAATTCGGCTGCACGTTCGACCGCCGCGGCATCGGCGACGTCGGTGCTGATCGCGAGCGCCTTGCCGCCCAGCGCTTCCACCTCGGCACGGGTTGCATCCAGGCGTTCGGCATCGCGCGCCAGCAAGCCGACGCAGGCGCCGCGCTTTGCGAATGCACGCGCGGTCGCGCGTCCGACGCCGGCGCTCGCGCCGGTGATGACGACGACTTCGTGTTGTCCGCGGAAATCCATGTTTCGCTCCTTGTTTATTACCGGCGCCCGTTCCGGGACAAAGTCAATGCCGTCGCCGGCCGGTGCCGAACGCCAGCAGCCCGCCGGCGACGAGCGCGCCGGCAACCAGCGCGGCGTTACGGTTTGCATTACGCTGCGCGGCCGCGCGACGGCGTTCAACCGGTGCTTCCGGGCGGCCTTCGGCTGCTTCGCCGTGGAGTGCCATCTGCAGTACCTGCGCAACATGCAGTGCCCGTCGATCGGTCGTCTGCGCGATCTGTTCGCGACAACTGAAGCCGTCGGCGATAATCAACGTATCCTCGTCCGCCTGGCGCACCTTCGGCAGCAGCACGCGTTCGCCCGCGCCGACCGACACGTCGTACTTTTCCTTCTCGAAGCCGAACGAGCCGGCCATCCCGCAGCAGCCGGAATTGAGGATCTCGAAGTCGAGGCCCATCTTTTCGAGTAAAGTCTTTTCGGCACCCTTGCCGATGACCGACTTGTGATGACAGTGGACGTGGACGAGCGCTTTACGTGCGAGGCGCGGTGGCGTGTAATCGTCCAGTTTGTCGATCAGGTATTCGCTCAGCATCAGGCTTTGCTTCGACAGGCGCTGCGCACGCTCGTCATCCGGAAACAGGTTCGTCAGTTCGTCCCGGAATACCGAAATACAGGATGGCTCCAGTCCGACAACCGGCACCTCCGCGGCGATTTCGTTGTCGAGCGTGTCCATGACGTGTTCGAGATAATTGCGGGCACGGTCGAGCATGCCGAACTCGTAGAGCGGCCGGCCGCAGCAAACCGGTTTGTCCGGCACCAGTACGCGGCAGCCGACGGACTCCAGAACCTCGACCGCCGCTTCGCCGATGTCGGGGAAAAAATGATTGGTGAACGTGTCGGGCCACAGCACGACCGGCGGCCCATCCGGATTGCGCACCGCACGCTTGCGAAACCAGGCGATAAAGGTCCGCGGCGCGTACTTCGGAATGCTGCGCGCCTGCGGCATGCGCGTGATCTCCTTCGCAACCCCTGCGAGGCCCGGCGCGTGCGTCAGGAAGTTGACCACGGCCGGTGCCCATGACGCGAGCCGCGACCAGCGGTCGATGAGCCCGAACGCATAGGCTGGTATCGGCTTCAACCGGCCGGCGAAGTAGTGCGACAGGAACTCCGCCTTGTAGCTCGCCATGTCGACATGCACGGGGCAGTCGTTCTTGCAGCCCTTGCACGACAGGCACAGGTCGAGCGATTCCTTGACCGCTTCCGACTTCCAGCCATCCCTCAGCACGCCGCCCTGCATCATCTCGAACAGCAGCCGCGCACGGCCGCGCGTCGCATGCTTCTCTTCGCGCGTGACCATGTAGCTTGGGCACATCGTGCCGCCGTCGCTGCGGCATTTGCCGACACCGACGCAGCGTATCGCGACGCGCCCGAAGCTGCGCCTGTCGTGTGGGAACTTGAATTCGGTATCGACCTCGGACGGGTGATAGTTCACCAGCCGCAGGTTGTCGTCGAGCTTGTACGGATCGATGACCTTGCCCGGGTTCATTTTCCATTCCGGGTCCCAGATCGACTTGAACTCGCGAAACGCCTGCATCAATTCTTCGCCGAACATTTTGCCGAGCAGCTCGGCGCGGGCCTGGCCGTCGCCGTGTTCGCCCGACAACGAGCCTCCGTACGAAACGACCAGGTCCGCGGCCTCTTCCATGAACGCGCGGAACTGCCTGACGCCCGGCGGCGTGTGCAACTGGAAGCTGATGCGCGAGTGCACGCAGCCCTGGCCGAGGTGGCCATAGAGCGCACCTTTGTAATCGTATTTGGCGTACAGCTTGTCGAGGTCGCGGAGGTAATCGCCGACACGTTCCGGCGGCACCGCCGAATCCTCCCAGCCGGGCCAGTGATCGCGGCCATCGGGCGGAAAGGCGGTCGCGCCGAGGCCCGCTTCGCGTACCGCCCAGAGCTTCGCTTCCTGCTCCTTGTC
>DASSOO010000025.1:0-5217 GCA_035700455.1 Gammaproteobacteria bacterium | reverse complement strand
GAGAATGACGACACCCTTGTCGGCGCGCTCGAGAAATGGTTCGAGCGTATCGCTGCCCATGTACGGATTGACGGTTACGGCATCGGCGTCGTAACGATCGAACGCCTCTTTTGCGTACATCGTCGCGGTCGCACCGATGTCGCCGCGCTTGGCATCCAGAATGACCGGCAGTTGCGGATGCTGCGTGTGAATGTAGTCGATCGTCGCGGCGAGCTGATCCTCGGCGCCGGCGGCGGCGTAGTACGCAATCTGCGGTTTGAACGCGCAGGCGAATTCCGCCGTCGCATCGATGATCGCGCGATTGAACTCGAACAGCGGCGCATGGGCATCGCGCAGGTGCGCCGGTATTTTGGCGAGATCCGGATCCAGGCCGACGCACAGTAGCGAGTTTTGCACCCGCCATGCTCCTTCAAGTTTTTTAATAAATTTCATATCTAACCACTTGATAATATTTATCTATTCTAACGAAGCCAACATCCCGCGCGCCTTGGCGCGGGTTTCTTCAAGCTCGCGCACCGGTACCGAGTCCGCAACGATGCCGGCGCCGGCATGCAGGCTCACAGTGCCGTTCTCGACGACCAGCGTGCGGATGAGGATGTTCAGGTCCATGTCGCCGTCACGGTTGAGATAGCCCATCGCGCCGGTGTAGGCACCGCGCCGTGCGCCTTCGAGTTCCGCAATGATTTCCATGCAGCGCACCTTCGGGCAACCGGTGATCGTCCCGCCGGGAAACACCGCGCGAATGACCGCGCCCGGCGTCGTCTCCGGATTCAGCATCGCGCTGACATTGGAGACGATGTGATGCACGTGTGCGTAGGATTCGGTCGCCATCATTTCGTCGACGCGCACGCTGCCGGTTGCGGCGATGCGACCGAGATCGTTGCGCTCCAAGTCGACAAGCATGACGTGTTCGGCGCGTTCTTTCGCGTTCTCCAGCAATTCGCGAATCAGCGCCGCGTCGCGCGCCGCATCCGTATGCCGGGGCCGCGTACCCGCGATTGGTCGCGTTTCGACGCGCCTGCCGATTACGCGCACCAGCCGCTCCGGCGACGAGCTGATAATCGTTCCGGTGCCGCAGTCGGCGAGGCCTGCGAATGGCGCCGGATTCGCCTGCCGCAGCCGCGCGTAAATGTCAGCGGGCTTGACGGACGCGGGTAACTCGCCGCGCCAGGTGCGCGCGAGATTTACCTGAAAAACGTCGCCGGCAAGAATGTACTCGCGCGCCCGTGTAACCATGTCGAGATACCGCTCGGGCGGCTCCTCCGACATCGGGCACGGCAGCCACGGCGATTCCGGCAGTTCGAACGGGTGCGCAAGATCGTCGCGCAACACATCCAGCAGGTCTCCACGGCCGGCTTCCGCGACGGGCTCGAAGGTGCCGCGTGCGCGATCGAAAACGATTGCAGCCGGTATGCGGGTCGCGAATGCCGTTGGAAGCGCCGAATCCGTCGGCGGCAGCGGCAGCGTTTCGATTTGCGCGGCGAGTTCATAGCCGAGATAGACAAACCATCCGCCGCGAAACGGCAGGCCGGACGCCGGGGCAATGCGCTCGCGCCGCCACCAGTTGTCGAGAGCGTCCAGAAAGCCGGCACCGGTTTCGGCAGCCCCCGGACCGGTCAGCACTCCGCATGGCGCAAGTGCCAGCGTTTCGCCGGGAAACGCGAACAGGATGCTGTAGCGCGCGCTGCCGCCGGCCGCGGTGCTTTCGAGCAGAAACGGGTAGCGATCCGGTCGTGCACGCTTGAGCGCGAGCAACAGTGAATCGACAGAAGATGCCGGTTGCGGAAGCGGGTTACAAGCCACGGCTGCCGCGCCGTCTTTCTAGGTTCGGCGAAATATCAGCGTGCCGTTGGTGCCGCCGAAGCCGAACGAATTCGACAGTGCAATATCGATCTTCATTTTCCGCGCTTCGTTCGGCACGTAATCGAGATCGCACTCCGGGTCCGGATTTTCGAGGTTGATCGTCGGCGGCGCGACCTGGTCGCGCAGCGCGAGTATCGAAAAGATCGCCTCGATCGCACCGGCCGCGCCAAGCAGGTGGCCCGTCATCGACTTGGTGGAGCTGACAGCGACCTTGTGCGCGCGCTCGCCGAAGCAGCGTTTGATCGCGATCGATTCGCCCTTGTCACCGACCTGGGTCGAGGTGCCGTGCGCATTGATGTAATCGACTTCGTCTGGAGCGATGCCGGCATCGGCAATCGCATTCGCCATCGACAGCCGCGCACCCTCGCCGTCATCCGGCGGCGCAGTGATGTGGTATGCGTCGCCGCTCATGCCGAAACCGATGAGCTCGGCGTAAATGTTCGCGCCGCGCGCGCGGGCGCGCTCGTATTCTTCCAGTACCACTACCGCAGCACCGTCCGACAGCACGAAGCCGTCGCGATCGCGATCCCACGGGCGGCTCGCTTTTTCGGGCGCATCGTTGCGCGTCGACAAGGCGCGCGCCTGGCAGAAGCCGCCGATCGCGGTGGGCGTGATCGACATTTCCGCGCCCCCGGCGATCATCGCATCGGCATCGCCGTAGGCGATCATGCGCGCGGCCAGGCCGATATTGTGCGTCGAGGTCGTGCAGGCGGTGACCACCGCGATGTTCGGCCCGCGCAGGCCGTACATGATCGACAGGTGGCCGGAAATCATGTTGATGATGCAGCTCGGCACGAAGAACGGCGAGATGCGTTTTGGCGTACCGGTTTCGAGATAGCTCGAATGCGCTTTCTCGATGCCGTGGATACCGCCAATACCGGCGCCGACCGCCACGCCGACCCGCGGCGCGTCAGCCTCGTCGATCTTCAGGCCGGCATCCTCGATCGCCTGCGACGCCGCGGCAACGCCGTAATGAATGAACGGGTCCATCTTGCGCGCGTCCTTGGGCGCGATGAACTTTTCGACGTCGAATCCGCGGACTTCGCCGGCAAAGCGCGTCGGAAACTTCGACGCGTCGAAATGCGTGATCGGCCCGATGCCGCTCTTGCCGGCGAGTACGTTCTGCCAGGCGTCGGCGACGGTCAGGCCGACAGGCGACACCAGGCCCATGCCGGTGACGACGATGCGGCGTTTGGCTGCTTGCGTCATGCTTTTCTCGAACTCAGACAATGAAATGCGCGCCGGGAACGGTGGATACCGATCGGTACCGCCGTTCCGGGCGCGCTGCTAAAACTGCCGTTCGCCACGAAAGAGCGGAACCGGCGTTGGCGAGGAACAGGCTTCAGGCGTCGCCGAGATGTTCCTTGACGTAGTCGACCGCCTGCTGGACGGTGGTGATTTTTTCGGCTTCCTCGTCGGGAATTTCGCATTCGAATTCTTCTTCGAGGGCCATCACCAGTTCCACGGTGTCGAGGGAGTCGGCGCCCAGATCGTCAACGAAGGAAGCTTCCGGCTTGACGTCTTCTTCTTTGACGCCCAGCTGCTCGACAACGATCTTCTTAACCCGTTCTTCGACGCTACTCATAGCAAAAGGATCCTCACAAAACCAGGAGATTACGGTACCGGAAATGCTGGCACCCTACCAGCGGCGATGCAGCCCCCGACCTCCGGCGACCCGGACTGCGCAGCGTATTGTATTGGAATACCCTGTAGCAATCCACCAAGGCGGGACGGCGACGGCTGTCCCGCCAAAGCCGCCCGCTGCCAGCCTCATTCATACCATCAGCATGCCGCCATTGACGTGCAGGGTCTCGCCGGTAATGTAGCCGGCCTCGGGCGAGGCCAGAAACAGTACGGCGGCCGCCACGTCTTCGGGGCTGCCGAGGCGCGCGAGCGGCACCTGCGCGAGCATGCCATCCCGCTGTGCTTCCGGGAGCGTGCGCGTCATGTCGGTGTCGATGAAACCCGGCGCGACGACGTTGACGGTAATTGCACGCGACGCGACTTCGCGCGCCAGCGACTTGCTGAAGCCGATCATGCCGGCCTTGGCCGCGCAGTAGTTGGCCTGCCCGGGGTTGCCGGCGACGCCGACGACCGAGGCGATATTGACGATGCGTCCGCGCCGCGCCTTCATCATGCCGCGCAGCACCGCGCGTGACAGCCGGTAGACCGAACCGAGGTCGGTGTCGATGACGGCATCCCAGTCTTCCGGCTTCATGCGCAGCAGCAAATTGTCGCGCGTGATGCCCGCATTGTTGACGAGAATGGTGATCGGGCCATAGTCGGCGTTAATGGTTTCGACGAGAGTCTCGATGGCGGCCCCGTCGGCGACGTCGAGCACGGCACCGCGGCCCTTGATGCCCTGTTCCGCAAACGCACCGCTGATGCGAGCGGCACCTTCGTCGCTGGTCGCGGTACCGACGACGGTTGCGCCGGCCTGCCCCAGTGCCGCGGCGATTGCTTTGCCGATACCGCGTGTCGCACCCGTGACCAAAGCTATATTATCGTTCAAGTTCAAAAACTTACTCCGTTTTATTCAAGGAATTATCAAGAGTGGTCGAGTCCTGGACAGCGGCGGCTTCGAGTTCGCGATCGATACGTTTGGCCAGGCCCGTCAGCACCTTGCCGGGACCGAGCTCGAACACGCGACTCGCGCCCATCTCCCGCAGCCGTTGCACGCAATCCACCCAGCGTACCGGTTGATCGAGCTGCGCGACCAGCGCCGCGCGAATCGCGTCCGGCTCGTTGTGCACCTCGGCATCGACGTTATGAATCACCGGCCGCTCCGGCGTGCGGATCGTCACCGACTGCAGCCGCTCGGCAAGCTGCGCAGCCGCCGGGCGCATCAACATGCAGTGCGACGGCACGCTGACCGGCAGCAGTACGGCGCGTTTGGCCCCGCGCGCTTTCGCCGCCTCGATTGCGCGCTCCACGGCGAGGCTGTGGCCGGCGACGACCACCTGGCCCGGCGCGTTGAAATTCGCCGCTTCAACGATATCGCCCTCACCTGCAGCTTCGCGGCAGGCCGCGCGCACGGCATCGTCATCGAGACCCAGTATGGCGGCCATTGCACCGGCACCGGTCGGTACCGCATCCTGCATCGCGCGCCCGCGAAACTCGACCAGCGCCACCGCTTCCTCGAAGTCCAGCGCACCGGCGGCAACCAGGGCCGTGTATTCGCCGAGGCTGTGGCCGGCAAACGCCACCGGTTGCGGTCCGCCCCGTTCCAGCCAGGCGCGCCATACCGCAATGCCCGCCGCGAGCAGCGCCGGCTGGGTACACGCGGTTGCATTCAAGCGTTCGTCCGGTCCTTCGCTCACAACTTGCCACAGATCGTAGCCGAGCACTTCGCCG
>DASSOO010000024.1:0-3946 GCA_035700455.1 Gammaproteobacteria bacterium | reverse complement strand
TATACCAATACCGTTACGTATGCCGCCAGAGACTGTTACCGGAATACCGGTAACGGCGATATCTTCATCATCGGTCGTCAGCGTGACGATTACCCGCAATTCCGCTCGATGCCGGCGGCGATAAAAAAAGGATTGCTGATTTTCGGCAGAACTGCCAGCGGTACGCCGTTCATGCGTACGGTCAACGACCAGGGCACCTACGACTATAAACTGATTTACCGCAACGAAGCGGCGGGTCTCTCAATCTGGCGGCTGCGCATACCGGCATCCGGCGGGCAGCCGGAAATGACATTCACGACGATCGACGGACGCGATCTGGAGGCGCCGCGCCCGCACACGCGCACCGTGACGGTTACTATAACGGTTGGATCGTCCGACACAACTTACTGGCGCGGCGTCATCGCTTACGGTTCACATGACCGCCAATGAAAGTCACCGAGTTGGTACCGGCAGCGACCCGCTGCGCCTGCCATTCCATCACCTCCGCCGCAGACATTGGCCGGCCGATTGCA
Organism: Gammaproteobacteria bacterium; assembly: GCA_035700455.1. Lineage (GTDB taxonomy): Bacteria > Pseudomonadota > Gammaproteobacteria > Natronospirales > DASSBR01 > DASSBR01. The sequence goes on along the minus strand of DASSOO010000024.1, from coordinate 3,434 downwards.
AAGCCTTGCAAGGCATCGCAACCCAGACGTGGCAGGCTCTCAACCAGGCTATGGTGTTCGACACCCTCGGCGGTAACGTGCAAGCCAAACGCGTGCGCAAGCTGGATGATCCCGTTGATAAGTACTTCGCCGTTTTTGTTTTGGGCGTCGTCCACGTCGCCAACGAAACTGCGGTCGATCTTGATTCCGCTTACCGGAAGCTTGCGCAAGTACGCGAGCGACGAATAACCGGTGCCGAAATCGTCGATAACCGTCCGCACGCCCAGATTCGTGAGCCGTGTGATCATTTCGAACGCACGCTCCTGATCGCCCAGCAGCGTTGTCTCGGTCATTTCCAGCGTCAACGCGTCGCGCGGCAGCTTCACCGCGGCGAGCAGGCCGGTAATCATATTCGCAAACTCCGGATCGAGGAGGCTCGCTGCGGTAACGTTGACCGAAATGTTCAGCGGCAGGCCGTGGCTGTGCCACAGTGAAGCGTCACGCAGCGCCGTGCGCAACACCCAGTTGGTAATGTCGCGCACGAAACCGCTGCGCTCCGCAAGCGGAATGAAGTCCGACGGCGGCAGAAGACCGTAGCGCTCGTGCTGCCAGCGCACAAGTCCCTCTACGCCGATCAGATCGCCGCTTCGCGCGTCGACGATCGGCTGATATTCCATCATCAGCTCCTGGCGCTGAATCGTCTGGCGCAGTTCGCCGAGCAGGATCAGCCGGGTCGGGCTGGTGGTGTCGTGCTCCGGCGCATACAGCGCGTAGTTCCTCCGATCCTGCTTGGCCCAGTACATTGCCGCCTCGGCACGTTGCATCAGCGTGTAGGCGTCTCGGCCATGATCCGGGTAAAGAGTTGCACCAATGGTTGCGCCCAGGCTGAGTGACAGGCCGTCGAGTGCGTAAGGCGCGTCGAACGCGTTGCGTATCGCGTCGACAGCTTGCTTTATCTCCGCCGCATCCTTCAGGCGCGGCAGCGTCAGCCCAAACTCGTCGCTCCCGAGGCGCGCGACGGTCACGGACTCGCTGACCGCGTTTTGCAGCCGCGTCGCCGCGCTCTTGAGCACACGGTCGCCGCTGTGATGGCCAAGCGTGTCGTTGATCTCCTTGAAACCGTCGATATCGAGAAACAGCACGCCGACCTTAACGGAGTCCGCGTGCGCCAGTTGCAATGCCTGTTCCAGTCGGTCGATGAACAGCACCCGATTGGGCAGGTCGGTCAACTGGTCGTGGGTAGACTCGTGGGAAATGCGGCTTTGGAGGGCCAGTGTCTGCGTCCGCAGATCGCTGGTTTGATCGACTACCATCGCGCCTGCCTGGTACGCGATCACCGTGCTCGTGTACTGTCCCCAGAAGCCAAACACGAACGGCATCCCCTCGAGCAGCCACAACACAGGGTTGGACTTCTGCACGGAGACGATAGCCGCCAGGGTGATCCCGGAGCCGCCGGCATATGCCGTCAACAATATGGCGACGACGACTGTGGCCGAAGCAATCAGCGCACCGATGATGGCCTGCTTCGACGCCTTGCTGCGCAGGAGTTTGACGTTCTCCTGCAATATCTGTTTTGCCGCGAGCATGCTTCCTCCCTAATTTCTTTATCATTGAGCGGAAGGCTCTAGTGGAAACGCTCGTAAATAATAGCAGTGTCCCTAGGTTTTCGCCTCCGGACTAAGCCAAATACGCAGCCAATCCCATCCAGCTACACTCGATCATAGGTTATTTTGGGTGATTTTCCACGACTTGTTCGCCGGCGCCCCCGCAAGCCGCCTAGAAGCGAAGGTCGGCCCCCACAGTGAAGCTGCCCAGGCGAACCCTCTGGTGATCGATCGTTGTGGTATGGAAATCATAGTTCATACTCAGGCCAAAGTTCCGGGTGAGGTAGTAACCGACCCCGGCACCGGCGTATTCGCCATCACCGCTGCCGTCCCCCGATGCGCTGTAGCTGCCCAGGCTGCCGAGCGAAATCTGGCTGCTGGCGCGACCTCGCCAGTGCATGTATCCGGCGCGGGCGTCCAGAAAGAAACTGCCGCTGCCGAACGTGAGCTGGTAATTAAGGCCGACCGTCACGGCCGTACCTTTCAGCTTCAGGCTTGCGAACCCGCCGATATCGTCATCGACCTTGCCGAAGTCGATGTAGCCGATTTCAGGTCCAAGGCTGTTGTCCGCGTTGATGTGCCAGCGGTAGCCGGCCTGCGCTCCGTAGGTCGATGAACTTTCGCTGTCGCCGAAGAAATCGTCGAACGACCACGTTGTGCGCCCACCTTTAAGATGAAGGAACGCTTCGCCTGGATCCGCCGCCGCGGCCGGCTGTAAAAGCGCAAGCAACGCGAGCGCCACGGCGCAGATCATCGCCTGGTACATGAACTCCTCCCTTCGCGGGCGCGACATGGTTGCGCCGCCCGTCTTTTCGTTGCGACAACCTGAATCCTACCGCATTCGGCTGCGCGGCATCATTTTTGCCATGCGCCCTCCGCTTCCGCCGGCGGCACAAATTGCAACCACGGCGCTGTCATTGCCGCGAGTAGGCTGTGCTGCGCGTCATCGTAGCCGATCTGCCACATCATCATGCCTGCGAGGCCCTGCGCTTTCGCAAACAGCGAACGATCCAGAATCGAGCGCGGGTTCTGGTAGCTTGCCCAGACGCGTGTCTTCGGGTTCCACAGATAGGGTGCGCGGACCGTCGGGTCCCAGCCCTGCTGGAAATCGGGGTTGCCGACCCATTGCGGACCGATTGCCTGCGTGTACGGCAACTGCGCCGTGTCCGTGTAGGGCTGATAAAGCCCGCTGTCGCTGCTCCCCGGCTTGAGCTTGAACCAGCGCCCGTAGAAACCGACGCCGAGCACGATCTTGTCGAGCGGCACGCCGTGCGCGCGCATATATTCGACCGCCCCCGCGACATTGTTGTACTTGTCGTTGGGGTCGCCAGGGCGTTGCACCAGCGGTTCATTGAAGCACGAGACCGGCGAGTAACCGGTACACAGATCGTAGGTCATCAGGTTAAAGATATCGACGAGCCTGCCGACGGTGCGCAGGTCATAGCTGTGTGCCTGGTCGAACGGTGCGCCGCCCTTGCCCGTACCGTCGTCCTGGCGGCGCCCGGCGGGGATGTCGATCGACAGGATCATCGGCTTGTGCAGGCCGCGCTTTCCGGCGTACTGCTTCAACTGGGTACGGAACTCGACGAGCAGGCGGTTGAGATTCTCGCGGTCGGCCGGCGATGCGCCGATCTCCGGCAGGCCGCCCGACACCGGAAACTCCCAGTCGACGTCAAACCCGTTCACGAGGCCGGGCGGGAACGCCTGCAGCCAGCGGCTCACGCACGATCTGACAAAACTGCGCCGGCTTGCAGCGGTGGCTGCATCCGCGCTGTATCCTGCAGCTCCCCAACCGCCGATCGAAATGAGCACCGTCAAATCCGGATGCGCACGCTTCACCGCCGCGAGACT
>DASSOO010000023.1:0-2988 GCA_035700455.1 Gammaproteobacteria bacterium | reverse complement strand
GCCTCCAACATCACCTTAATCACCGGCGGTGCAGCAATGCTGATCCGTGCTGCCGATCCCGCCGACCTCGTGCCATTGCATGCGCTGCGGAGTTACTACGTCGATCACTCGTACGCGACTTTCGACGAAACGCCGTTGCCGCTCAATGCAACTGAGAATTGGCTATCGTCGTTCGCGTCGATCGGGCCGTATCGGCTGTTCGTCGCTGAACAGGACGGCCAACTCATCGGTTTTGCAGGCAGCCAACGGTACCGGGTGCACCCGGCATTTTGTCGTACGATCGAAACGACCGTCTATGTTGCGCCGGGGATGGTTGGCCGCCGTGTCGGCACATCTTTGTATCGCGAGCTATTTGAAAGTATTGCGACTGAAGGGTTGCATCGCGCAGTCGTCGGGATCGCGCTGCCGAATGACGCCTCGGTTCATCTGCACAAGAAACTCGGATTTTTGGAAGTTGGCGTTTTCGACGAATATGCATCAAAAAACGGCGAGTACATCAGCTCTCTGTGGATGCAGCGTTCCTTGTGAACACGCGTCGTTCACCTGCCGGGCGGGCGCCGCAAAACGACACCTTGTCAAAGCAACGGCATGAGGGTGCGTAACAGCCGCTCGACCTGGTCCATGCCGCGCGTCAGGCTGCCCTTCAGTTCTTCGTGGATCTCAAGTTTGCCTCGTCCCGCCGCCCAGTTGGCGACAACAGCGCAGGACGCATAGGCAAGATCAAGCTCCCGGGCAAGCGCCGCTTCGGGCATGGCCGTCATGCCGATCATGTCGCAGCCGTCGCGTTCCAGGCGATTGACTTCCGCCGCGCTCTCAAGCCGTGGGCCTTGCATCGCGGCGTAGACACCGTCGCCGGCGAAATCGAGAGCCGCGGTCCGTGCAGCTTGCAGCAACTGGCCGCGCAGCGTCTCGTCGTAGGGATGCGTGAAGTCGATGTGCGTGACGTGGTCGAGGTCATCCTCGAAATACGTATTGCGGCGGCCCCAGGTGTAATCGATGATCTGGTCGGGAAAGGCGATGCGCCCCGGCTGCATGTCGGCACGGATTCCGCCGACCGCCGCGACCGCCAGTACGCGTGTTACGCCGATGCTTTTCAACGCCCAGATATTGGCGCGGTAGTTTACCTTGTGGGGCGGGATCGTGTGACCATAACCGTGGCGCGCCAGAAATGCGATCTGCCGGCCGCCGAGAATCCCGTGCGTGATCGGTCCCGACGGCTGCCCGTAAGGCGTGTACACCACTTCGCGCCGCGCGATTTCGAGCTCTTCAAGCGATGTCAGGCCAGTACCGCCGATAATTGCCAGGTCAGTCATTGCCTTTTCCGGTTTCCGCTCCGGCGACTGCGTAGATCGCCGGCAGGTTGCGCAGGTAGTTCTTATAGTCGAGGCCACAGCCGAACACGTAGCGGTCGCCGACTTCAAGGCCGACGACATCCGGCGTCATGCCGCCGCGATCGCGGTCGTGGCGCTTGCGTATCAGCACCGCGCTCGTAACGCTGGCCGCGCCGGCATCGCGACAGTAGTCGATCAACTGTTTCAGCGTCAGGCCTTCGTCGTAAATATCGTCGACCAGCAGCACGTGGCGGCCGGCGAGCGGCAGGCGCGGTTTCGCGATCCACTCCGTTTCATCGCGGCCGCAAGTGTCACCGGTATAGCGGGTGAGGTGCACGTAATCGAGTTGCAGTGGAAAGTCGAGCCGCTCGGCAAGCCATGCGGCAGTCATGACGCCGCCCGTCATCACGCACAACAGCAAAGGGTTGCGGTCGCGCAGACGCGCGCCGATCGTCTCGGCCATGCGCGCCACGGCTGCACGCACGGCGGAGGCGGAATAAAGCTCTTCCGCGTCAGCGCGCACCCTCTGAATTTCATCAATAATATTGTTATTATTCATTGGCCTATTAAATATTATTAATCTATAGGTTTAACTGTTCCTGGGCGCTGTCCAGCAAGCCGCCGATCATCGTCCTTGCATGCTGCCACGCGTCGCTCCGATGCAATTCCACCTCCACGGGCCGCCCATGCAGGCGCGCGAGTCGCAGGCGCGAAGCGGGATTGTCGTACGCGTGCGCGTGCTCCAGCAGCCGTATGACGGAAGGCCGGTCGTTGCAAACGGGCAGCATATCGCAGCCGGCCGCGAGGCCCTGTCGCGCGATGGCTTCGACTTCGCCAAGCGCGGCGACGCCGCGCATGTGGAGATCGTCGCAGAACACGGCGCCACGAAAGCCGAGCCGGCCGCGCAATTCGTCGCGGATCCAGCGTCGCGAGAGACTGGCCGGCTGGTCGTCGACCGCCGGGTAAATGACGTGTGCCATCATCATTGCCGCAACGTCGAACGCGATCAGACGACGAAACGGTTCGATGTCGCGCGCGATATCCTTGCGCGATCGCTCGTCGGTGACGATCTGCGCATGGGTGTCGGGGGCAACGGAGCCGTGGCCCGGAAAGTGTTTCGCTACGGCGACCTGCCCTGCCCGGCGGACACCGGCAATCCAGGCATGCGCGAGTTCGACTACAGCGTCCGGTTCAGGGTGAAATGCCCGATCGCCGATTACGGCGCTCACGCCGGTATCCAGATCAACCACTGGCGCGAAACTGAAGTCGACGCCGACGGCGCCGATTTCCATCGCCATCAGCCAGCCGGCGGTTTCGGCCAGATTGCACGCCGCCCGCCGGTCATGCCGATAGCATTCGCCGAACAGCCGCAGCGGCGGCAGCGTCGTAAAGCCGTCGCGAAATCGCTGCACACGCCCGCCTTCCTGGTCGACGGCGATCAGCAGAGGCGGCGTCTTGATCGCGTGGATCGCCTGCGTAAGCGCACGCAACTGCCCGGCGTCCGCGTAGTTGCGACTGAACAGTATGACGCCTCCAACCAGCGGATGCGCCAGCACTTCACGATCATCCGCCGACAGTTCAAGACCGGCGATGTCGATCATCAGCGGACCCGGCATCAGTTTTCGCCCTCCGCTTTCTCCGCTTCGGCCCACGTGTT
>DASSOO010000022.1:0-5443 GCA_035700455.1 Gammaproteobacteria bacterium | reverse complement strand
CGCGGTAGACGGCCCAGTCGAGCTGGCGGTGGATGCGGTGATCGGGCGCGATCGTCAGGGTGCCGGTAACGCCGTGGACCGGCTCGGTCAGCGGCTGGTCGAGATGCACGATCAGCGGAATCAGCCGGTAGGCGTCGAAGCCGAGCGCGTAGTAGCGTCCGGCGCTGTCGAAGCTGTCGGGCCACAGCTGTTTCAGCCGCTTGCGGATCGCTTCGATGCCCGGATCGCGCGACAGCGTCCACGGCATCTGCGTGAACAGCACGCCATTGAGGTCGAGGTCCGGATTGCTGTCGGGCTCGTACACCGCCGAGGTCGAGTAAACCGGCAGCCCGATGCCCTGGTTGAAGCGAATCTGCGGCCGGATCAGGCGCGCGGTGCCGTTGTCCGCGACCAGAAATACAAACCGCGCGTCGCGGCGGCGGCGCGGCTCGACCGTAACGTTGCGGTCGAGCACCGACTTCAGTGTGGAAGTGCGTGCGTCGCTCAGGTCAAGGTTGAGCATCTGCTTGATCGGCGTCGTGTAGTTCGACTGCCCGGGCCGATAGAATTCGGTTTTGAGCACCGTGCCGCCGAGCGCCGCGAGCCGGGCCGCGAACGCGGCGACCATCGAATGACCCTGCGGCGTGTCGGGTGCAAGCGCCACGCCGCGGACGTGCCCGTCCTGCACGGCGCGCTCCGCAGCCTGGCGCGCTTCGTCGTTCGGGTCGAAACCGAACTGGTAGAGCAGCGGCGGTGCCGCGGCTGCCTCCGGCAGGTTCGTCAGCGTAAGCGTCGGTACCGAGATCGCGCTCGCGCTCAGTAACGCATCGAGCGCGATCGGATCGAGTGGGCCGATCACCGCTTTGGCGCCGTCCGCAACGGCTTTGCGGTAACTGTCGAGTGCGGTCGCCGAGTCATCGCCAGTGTCGTAAATGCGGATCAGCGGCGCGCCCGCGCCGTTCTGGTCGTAACGCGCCGCGAGCAGACCGTCGCGGATCGCGCCGCCAACGGCGGCATAGCGGCCCGTCAGCGGCAGCAGTACAGCGACCCGATCGGGATAGGCGATGCGCTTGGCGTGTGCCGCGATCAGACGGTCGAGCAGCGGGCCATTGGCAGGATGATTCGGATACTGTTTCCGCCACGCGTTGATGCGCGCGTCGAATCGGTAAGGTTGCTGCCATGCGGTGCGGCCGATTTCGCCGAGCGCGAGCCAGCCGGCGGTAACTGGATCGAGCGGCTGCGCCGGTTTCGCCGCCGTAAATGGTTCGCGCATCCGGCTTAAGCCGTGCCAGAGCAGTTCCTGATTGCCGGCGACTGCCTGGGGCTGTTGCAGCAAGCGGCCGCGTGCCGTCAGCGCCTTGACCGCGCCGGCCGCATCGCCGAGCGCGAACAGCGTTTCGCCGCGCAGTTTCAGCGCGTCGATTCGCGTCGCCGGCGGGAGTTGGCCGATATTCAGTTGATCGAGGGCCTGCTGCGCGGCGCGCGGCCGTTGTGCGTTGACCGCAATACCGGCGCGCAGCAGCGCAGCGCGCGTCGCGGTATCCACGCTGAGCGCGCCAGGCGGAATGGCGTCGAGCGCGGCCAGTGCGCGTTCCGGCTGTCCGGCGCGATTCCAGGCGTCACCGGCGCGCAGCAGCAACTGCCCGCGCTGCGCGCCCTGTGCGGCACCGGCAAGCCGCTGATATGCCTGCGCGGCGTCCGCGTAGCGTCCGGAATCGTAAAGCGAGTCGGCCTGCGCGCGCGAGGTCGGGCCCGGTTGCAACGCCTGCATGCCACAGCCCGCGATGAGTGTGATCAGCGCAGCGAGCGCGAGGCGGCGAAGAAGTCGGATACTGGTTTTTGCTTGCATGGAATCGTGGTCGAATGCAGGATGGCGCTGGCGCACGAGTCGCCGGGGGCAGTATGTTAGGCGGGGACATGCCGTGTCAATTGAAGCGCGGCTGCCCGCCGGCTCTTCGCCGGGATGGGGGTAACGGCGCCGGCAAGCCGGCGTCGATGTGTGCCGCCGCCGACAGGAAAGTTACGGGAGTGCAAATCATTTGCGGCGACTCGCGTCATGAGTGAATCGGAAAGCGGCCGCTCCGCTGAAAGAGCCGGACTCTACGTGGTGGCGACGCCGATCGGCAATCTCGGTGATTTCAGCGTGCGCGCGCAGGAGGTGCTGCGCGGGGTCGAGCTTATCGCCGCTGAGGACACGCGCGTCAGCGGCCGGCTGCTCGCGCATTTCGGTATCCGCACGCCGCTGATCGCGCTGCACGAGCACAACGAACGCGAGCGCAGTGAAGACCTGCTTGCACGCTTACGCGAGGGTGCGGCCATCGCCCTGATTTCCGACGCCGGCACGCCGCTCATCAGCGACCCCGGCCTGCCGCTGGTGCGTGCGGCGCGTGCCGCCGGTATCGCCGTTTACGCGGTGCCTGGGCCTTGCGCGTTTGTCGCCGCGCTCTCCGTCAGTGGCTTGCCGACGGATCGCTTCGTTTTCGAAGGCTTTTTGCCGTCGCGCGCGGCCGCACGACGCCGGCGCCTCACCGAACTTGCCGCCGAACCCCGCACGCTGATTTTCTATGAAGCGCCGCATCGCATTGTCGACACGCTGACTGACATGGCAGACGTATTCGGCGCGACGCGCGAAGCCGCGATCTCCCGCGAACTCACCAAGCTGCACGAGACGGTGCATGCCGGCCCGCTCGGCGACCTGATCGCGCCCGCGCAAGCGGAAACGCGCGGCGAATGGGTAGTCGTCGTCGCGGGCCGCGCGCAACCGCCGTCGGCGTCAGCCGACATCGAGCGCACGCTGGAAATCCTCGCCGCCGAATTGCCGCTCAAGCAGGCCGCCGCCTTGACTGCGAAACTGACCGGTGCGGCGAAGAATGACGTATATGCGCTTGGGCTGCGAAAAAAGCGGTAGCTTTTTTCGCAGCCCAAGCCTGGTAAGTGGTACGAGGTTAGTGGTTAGTGGAAGAACGAGAGTTCGGGCTCCGAGTCTTCATCTACTCTTCCTCTTACCACTAACCACTAACCACTAACCCCCGCGCCAGCGGTACAGCGGTATAATATGCACGGAGTCGGCCGGACAGTCGCTCCGCTTCGCGCGGGGAGGAAAGTCCGGGCTCCGCAGGACAGGGTGCCAGGTAACGCCTGGGGGGCGTGAGCCCACGGAAAGTGCCACAGAAAACAGACCGCCGATGGTCCTCGGACACAGGCAAGGGTGAAAAGGTGCGGTAAGAGCGCACCGCGGCGCTGGCAACAGCGGCGGCACGGCAAACCCCACCCGGAGCAAGACCAAATAGGGGAGCGGCGCCGCTCGCGCGGCAGCCAGGTGTGGTCCGCACCGCTCCCGGGTAGGTCGCTCGAGCGCCGTGGCGACGCGGCGCCTAGAGGAATGACTGTCACAGGGCCCCGGCCCTGACAGAACCCGGCTTACAGGCTGACTCCTTTTCTTTTATTTTGCCGGCGTCTTCGGCCGCGATGGCCGCATTTTTTAAGCTGAAACCTCAACTTCTTCCTTCAACTACATGATTTTCCTTCCGATCAACGGAGGGAATACCGTGCTCAGCGGTACGTAAGTCGCTGTGAACTAAGCAAAAACCCTCGCTGATCTGCCTTGACAGTAACCGATTTTGCTACCTATAGTGTGTGCGGGTGGGAAATTGTGGTAGAGAATGGGTTAGCGGTGGAGTGAAGCCCCTGTGTTCCGTGGCGTAAACAACCTGGCGCTCGACGCCAAGGGCCGGCTGGCAATTCCGACGCGTTACCGCGAGCGGCTGGCGGAGCATTGCGCCGGCCAGGTCGTGGTCACCGTCGACCGCGACCACTGCCTGCTGCTGTACCCCCTCCCGGACTGGGAGGAGATCGAGCGCAAGCTGGTCCGGCTGCCAAGCCTTAACAAACAGGCGCGGCGGCTGCAGCGTCTCCTCGTCGGCCACGCCACCGAACTCGAACTCGACAGCCACGGCCGCGTGCTGCTGCCGGCGCCGCTCCGGGAATTCGCAGGCCTCGACCGGCGCGTAGTGCTGATCGGCCAGGGCAACAAATTCGAAATCTGGAACGAGGACACCTGGAACGAGCGCCGCGACACCTGGTTGACGGAGGCCGACGACGACGAAATGTCGCTGCCGGCGGAACTGGGCCAATTGTCGCTTTGAAGCCAGGTGAAAACGAACATGCGCCGGTCCTGCTTTCCGAATCCATCGATGCGCTCGCAATTCGTGCCGGCGGCGTTTATGTCGACTGCACATTCGGGCGCGGCGGCCACGCGCGCGCGATTCTTGCGCGGCTCGATGCGGACGGCCGCCTGCTGGTTTTTGACAAGGATCCGGAGGCCTTGAGCGCAGCGCGGGAACTGGCCAATCAGGACCCGCGCGTTGCGGTGTTTCAGGGGACATTCACGATGCTGGAGCGGACGGCGGTGGAGTTGAGCGTGGTGGGGCGCATTGCGGGCATTCTGCTCGACCTGGGCGTGTCGTCGCCGCAACTCGACGAACCTGCGCGCGGCTTCAGTTTTCGCGCCGCCGGACCGCTCGATATGCGCATGGACCCGACGGCCGGCGAACCGGCCGCCGACTGGCTAAACCGCGCTTCCGAGGCGGAAATCGCCGGCGTCATTCGCGATTACGGCGAAGAACGCTTCGCGCGCCGCATTGCGCGCGCGATCTGCGCGGCGCGCGAGCAGGCGCCGATCACCGACACGATTGCCCTGGCGGAACTGGTGGCGCGCGCGGTGCCGACGCGCGAGCGCGGCAAGCATCCTGCGACGCGCACGTTTCAGGCAATCCGTATTTTCATCAATCGCGAACTCGAGGAACTTACCGCGGTGCTGGGCCAGGCCGAACGCGTGCTCGCGGCCGGCGGCCGGCTTGCGGTGATCAGTTTTCATTCGCTCGAAGATCGTATCGTCAAGCGCTTCATGCGCGACCGCTCGCGACCCGCGCCGGTCGATGCGTTCGGCGTCGTGCGCGGCGCGCCGCCGGCGTTTGCGCGTCCGTTGAAGCCGGTGACGCCCGCCGCCGCGGAGCTCGCGGCCAATCCGCGCGCGCGCAGCGCGCGCCTGCGCGTCGTGGAGAAACTCGCATGAAGCTGGCGCTCGCCATCGCGCTGCTGACGCTCGCGGTGTTCGCCTCCGCGATCGGCGTCATCGACTCGGTGCACCGCAACCGCACGCTATTGGCGCAGTTGCAGCAACTGCGTCAGCAGCGCGACCGGCTCAATGTCGAGTGGGGCCGGCTGGAACTCGAAGAAAGCACCTGGGCGACGCATGCGCGCGTCGAGCAGATTGCGCGCGACAAGCTGCACATGACGATGCCGCAGCGCGTCGAGCGCGTGGTGGTGAAACCTTGAACACCGGCACCGGTACGACACCAACGGCCGGTTCCGGCTGGCGCGGCGCCCTGGTCTTGAGCGCGTTCGTGCTGGTTGCCGGGGGACTGGTGTGGCGTGCGCTCGACCTGGAAATTTTCGACAACCA
>DASSOO010000021.1:0-3061 GCA_035700455.1 Gammaproteobacteria bacterium | reverse complement strand
GCTCGACATGGCGCGTATCGTGCGCGGCCAGACACTCGCGCTGAAGGAGCGTGAATTCGTTGCCGCGGCGCGCGCCGCGGGTGTGCCGACATTCGCGATCATCCGCCGCCACATCGTGCCGAACGTGCTCGGCGTCGTGGTCGTGTATGCAACGTTGGCGATTCCGCAGGCAATCCTGATCGAGGCGTTCCTGAGCTTCCTCGGCCTCGGCGTGCAGGCGCCGCATACATCCTGGGGCGCGCTCGTCAACGAAGGCGCGCGCCAGCTACAGTCGTCGTGGTGGCTGTTGATTTTCCCCGGCACGTTCCTCGCGGTCACGCTGCTCGCGTTCAACTTTGTCGGCGACGGCCTGCGCGACGCGCTCGATCCGAAGCGCTGATGGACACGCCGCTGCTCACCATGGATCAGCTCACGGTGGACTTTGACACGCCGAACGGCAACGTACACGCCGTCGACGGCGTCAGCTTCGGCGTCAACGCAGGCGAAATATTCGGCATCGTCGGCGAGTCTGGCTCGGGCAAGAGCCAGACGGTGCTCGCGCCGCTCGGCCTCACGGCGAAAAACAGCCGCGTGAGCGGCAGCGCGCGCTTTCGCGACCGCGAGCTGATCGGCCTGTCCGAACGGGAACTCAACCGCATTCGCGGTGCCGACATCGCGATGATCTTTCAGGACCCGGCGAGTGCGCTCAATCCGTATCTGACGGTCGCGCGGCAGATGACCGAAGCGCTGGGCGTGCATCGCCAGGTTGGCCGGCGCGAGGCGCGCCGCCGCGCGCTGGAACTGCTTGACGCGGTGCGCCTGCCGGACGCGGTGCGGCGGATGAACTGTTATCCGCACGAGTTATCCGGCGGCCAGTGCCAGCGCGTGATGATTGCGATGGCGCTGATGACGCGGCCCACGCTGCTGATCGCCGACGAACCGACGACCGCGCTCGACGTGACCGTGCAGGCGCAAATTCTCGACCTGCTGAAAGACATCCGCCGCGACTTCGGCACCGCGATCGTGCTGATTACGCACGACTTCGGCGTCGTCGCCGGTAGTTGCGACCGCGTGATGGTGATGCGCACGGGGACAGCGCTCGAAATGGCGCCGGTCGAAACCCTGTTCGCGCAGCCTGCCCACGCGTACACGCGCGAACTTCTCGCGGCGGCGGGCGCATGAGGGCGCTACTGGAAGTGCGTGATCTTGGGGTGCGCTTCCGCACACGCGGCGGGAGAATTTTGCGCGCACTCGACGGCATCAGCTTTGATCTGGATGCCGGCGAAACGCTCGGTGTCGTCGGCGAATCCGGTTGCGGCAAGTCGACGCTGGCGCGCGTGCTCGTCGGTCTGGTGCGCCCGGCGGCGGGGCGGGCGACGCTCGCCGGAAACCCGCCGCGGCCGCGCGACATCCAGCTCGTGTTTCAGAACCCGCTCGCGTCGCTCGACCCGCGCATGACCGTCGCGCGCATTATCGCCGAACCGCTCCAAGGTCTCGCGCCGAAGCTGTCGCGGCGCGATCTGCGCGTGCGAGTCGCCGCGATGCTGGAACGTGTCGGTCTCGGCGACGCGTACCTCGACCGCTATCCGCACGAGCTTTCCGGTGGTCAATGCCAGCGGGTTGCACTGGCGCGCGCATTGATCGCCGAGCCGCGCGTGCTGGTTTGCGACGAAGCCGTCAGCGCGCTCGACGTGTCGATCCGCGGCCAGATCGTCGATCTCATTGCCGGCGTGCAGCGCGAGTCGGGTCTCGCGGTGCTGTTCATCGCGCACGATCTCGCGATCACGCGTCGCATCAGCCACCGTGTGCTGGTCATGTACCTGGGCCGCATCATGGAGCTTGGCGACAGCGAGAGCCTGTACATGCACCCGCGCCACCCATATACGCGCGCGTTGCTGGCCGCGGTGCCCATCGCCGATCCGGTTCGCGCCCGCACGCGCCGCGCACCGGTCGAAGGCGAGCCGCCGTCGCCGCTGACGCCGCCGAGCGGCTGCGTGTTTCGTACCCGCTGCCCGTACGCGATCGCGCGCTGTGCGGCCGAGGTCCCGCTGCTCCGGCCGTTCGACGGCAGCCTGGTCGCTTGCCATCGCGCCGAAGACATCGCCGCGGCGGATCCGGCGGCGCGGCTGGAAGGCGGGCGAAGCGGCGTGCTATAAATCAAATCTTTCGCTTTCCGCCGAACCGACAACAACGATCTCCATTCTCCAAGGAACCGCCATGAAACGCCTGTTGCTCGCCCTGGTCGTCTGCCTGACGGCCGTGACCGCGGCGCATGCCGGTGAAGGCATGTGGACGCCGGATAACCTGCCGACCCACGTGTTGCAGCAGAAGTTCGGCTTTACCCCGACGAGCCGCTGGGTCAGCCATGTCGAGCACGCGTCGGTGCGCCTGGCAGGCGGCTGTTCCGGCTCGTTCGTGTCGCCGCATGGCCTTGTGCTGACCAATCATCATTGTGCGGTCGAGTGCCTTCAGGATCTCTCCAACGACCGTCGCGATCTGATGAGCACGAGCTTCTACGCCAAAACCGAAGCCGACGAGTTGAAATGCCCCGCGATGGAGGTCGAGCGCCTCGAAACCACGGCGAACGCTACCGCGGACATGAACCACGCGACCGGCGGCAAGACCGGCGCGGCTTACACCGCGGCCGAAAAAGCCGAGTCGAGCAAGCTGGAACACGCGTGCGTATCGGGCCATCCCGACAAGTGGCGCTGCGAAATCGTGTCGCTGTACCACGGCGGCCAATACTGGCTTTACAAGTATCGCCGTTTCCAGGACGTGCGCATCGTGTTCGCGCCCAGCCAGCAGACGGCGTTTTTCGGCGGCAACCCCGACAATTTCAATTTTCCGCGTTACGACTACGACGTAACCTTCCTGCGCGTCTATGTCGACGGCAAGCCGGCGAATACGCCGGCCTATTTTAAAGTTTCGCCGACGGGGCCGAAGGCGGGCGAGCTGGTGTTCACGTCCGGCAATCCCGGCTCCACCGAGCGCAACTACACCGTCGCACAACTCGAGGCGCTGCGTTATCCGCGGCTGCCGGACGGGCTCAAGTACCGGGCGCAATACCGCGGCCTTCTCGAAG
>DASSOO010000020.1:0-3431 GCA_035700455.1 Gammaproteobacteria bacterium | reverse complement strand
CCGCATACTGGGTACACGCCGCACCATGTTAATGGGTGCGATGGTACTCGCCATCGGCTACGCGCTGATGATCGTACCCGGCCAGGGCGTGTTCTTCCTGTTCGCCGCACTCGGCGTAATCGTGGTCGGCAACGGCATGTTCAAAGCCAACGCCGGCAACCTCGTGCGCAAGATCTACGAGGGCGACGACGCCAAGATCGACAGCGCCTTCACGATCTACTACATGGCCGTCAACATTGGCTCGATGATTTCGATGCTGCTGACGCCGTGGATCAAAGACTACGTTAACCAGCATTACGGCGGCGGCTTCGGCTGGCATGCGGCATTCGCCGTGTGCTGCGTCGGGCTGCTGGTCGGCCTCGGCAACTATGCAGTCATGCGTCACACACTGGCGCACATCGGATCGGAGCCGGATCATAAGCCGCTGGTCTGGAAGAAGTTCGCCGCCGTGCTTGCCGGCGCGGTGGCGGTCGTGGTCATCTCGGCCTTCATTCTCAACTACGAAGAAGTTGCGCGCATCTTCGTGTACCTCGCCGGTGCGGTCGTGCTCCTCATCTTTGGGTACCTCATCGCGATGAGCGACCGCGGCGAGCGATCCGGCCTGATCGTCGCGCTGGTGTTGACGATCCAGACAGTGTTCTTCTTTATCTTCTACCAGCAGATGTCGACGTCGCTGAACCTGTTCGCACTGCGCAACGTAGACTGGAACCAGACGCTGTTCGGCATCCACCTGTTCACCTGGAAGCCGGCGCAGTTCCAGGCGCTGAACCCGATCTGGATTTTCCTGCTGAGTCCGCTTCTCGCATGGATTTATAACGCGGCAGCGCGGCGCAATAAAGATATCTCGATCGCCAGCAAGTTCGTGCTCGGATTCGTAGTCGTTGCAATCGGTTTCTTTATCTACAGCATTGCAGGCCATTTCGCCGTCGACGGCAAAACGTCCTCTTGGGTGATGATCCTCGGTTACGGCTTCCAATCGCTGGGCGAATTGCTGGTCAGCGGACTGGGCCTTGCGATGATTGCGCGTTACGTGCCGGCGCGGATGGGCGGATTCATGATGGGCGCCTATTTCGTCGCGGTCGGCATCTCGCAGTACTTCGGCGGCATGGTCGCGACGCTCGCGAGCGTGCCGAGCAACATCAACAATCCGGTGCAAAGCCTGCCGATCTACACCGACTTGTTCAACAAGCTCGGTTATGCCGGCGTGGTGTGTGTCATCATCGCGTTGATCGTGCTGCCGTTCATGAACCGGCTTTCCAGAACCCACAGCGAAGCCAGCCAGGGCGCTTGACGAATACGCAGGTACGGCCGCTCATGCGGCCGTACCTGCGTTAGCTAAAGTGTAAAATAACAAAGGACTAACCGGCGGAACGTTTCGGCGCTGCCGGATCAGGAGGATTTCATGGGTTTGCTGGTCAACGGCGAGTGGCATACCGACTGGTACGACACTGAGAAAAGCGGCGGCCGCTTCGTGCGGCCGGATGCCGGATTCCGCCACTGGATCGAACCTTCTCCCGACGCCGAATTCCCCGCCGCCGCGGATCGCTATCACCTCTACATTTCGCTCGCCTGCCCGTGGGCTTCGCGCGCACTGATTTTCCGCAAGCTGAAGGGCCTGGAAGAGATTGTCGGGCTGTCGATCGTCGATCCCTTCATGGGCGATGACGGCTGGTTCTTTTCCGACTATCCCGGAAGCATTCCGGACAGCGTCAACGGCTTTCATTTTTTGCGGGAACTGTACACGCGCGCAAAACCGGACTACACCGGCCGCGTCAGCGTCCCGGTGCTGTGGGACAAGCAGAAGAACACGATCGTCAACAACGAGTCTTCCGAAATCATCCGCATGTTCAACAGTGCGTTTGATGCGCTCGGCGCGACGCCGGTCGACTATTACCCGGAGGCGCTGCGCGCCGAAATCGACGCCATCAACTCCCTCGTTTACGACAACGTCAATAACGGTGTCTACAAGGCCGGCTTCGCCACCAGCCAGGGAGCCTACGAAGAGGCGGCGCAGGCACTGTTCGATACGCTCGACCAGCTTGAAGCGCGGCTCGGCCGGCAGCGCTACCTGGTCGGCCACGCGATCACCGAAGCCGACTGGCGACTGCTGACCACGCTGGTGCGCTTCGACGCGGTGTATTACGGCCACTTCAAGTGCAACGTGCGCCAGTTACGCGACTACCCGAACCTGTGGAATTACTGCCGCGACCTTTACCAGATGCCGGGTATCGCCGAAACCGTCGACCTCGATCACATCAAGCAGCACTACTATCGTAGCCAGCCGACGATAAACCCGACGCGCATCGTCCCGGTCGGCCCGGAAATCGACTTCAGCGCGCCGCACGACCGGGCGGCAAAATTCGGTTGACCCGGGCTTGTTAACCGGAGATGCCGAAACTCAGGCAAGGCGCGGGAACATCGAGGAGCGGCCCGCAGCGTGGCATCGGGCCGGCAGAGGCGGGTTTTAAGCCGGATTCTCCGGCGGTAGCTCCGCCAGCTCCAGGCTGATCCTCCACAGCCGCTCCTGCGCCGCCTCGTCGCGGCTCGCATCCGAAGTGCGAATTTCGCCGTTGTGAGCCAGGCACACGCCGCTCACATTTGCGAGTTCCGGAGCCGTGGCCGCATGCATCACCGTCTCCGCCGCACGGCGCGGCGAATGCGGCAGGAACGGCCGTGCGACCTTGATGTATAGCGGTGCAGCCGGTGAATTCGTCATCGCGGTGCGGAACAGACCGGGGTCGATGCAATTGGCGGTAACGCCGGAGCCCTGCAGCCGGCGGGCGAGCGCATAGGTGGACATCATCAGTTCCAGCTTCGACTGCGCGAACGCGCCGTACACCGCACGGTAGCTGCGCTGGCTTTGCAGATCGTCGAAGTCTAGCGCGCGCACGAAACGGTGCAGGTGCGAGACGATGTTGATAACGCGCGCCGGCGCGCTGGCGCATAGCCGGCCGAGCAATAACTGCGTCAGCATGAACGGCGCGAGATAGTTGATCATGAAAGTCGCTTCGAGGCCCTCGTGCGTCGTACGCCGCGACTTGATCAGCGTCGCCGCATTATTGACCAGCACGTCGAGCCGCTCGCATTTCGCCAGCACCTCGGCGGCCGCGCTGCGCACGTAATGGCGCGATGACAGCGGCCAGACGATGCCTTCGACGGCCTCGTTGCCGGTGGCATCGCGCAGTTGCGCGACGACGGTCTCGGTGCGGCGGCGGTCGCGGCCGCCGACAATGACGCGCCAGCCTTTTGCGGCGAGGCCGTGCGCGGTTGCGCGGCCGAGGCCCGACGTGGCGCCGGTGATCAGGGCTGTCTGCATGCGGGTCCCCAGGTTTCGGGTGCGTTCTGGAAAGTTGTTATTATACCGACCGCCGCAGGGTCTGACGGACCCGCAGTCGCAAGTTATGGTTCTATTGCGATCCGGTCCCGCATGG
>DASSOO010000019.1:0-10084 GCA_035700455.1 Gammaproteobacteria bacterium | reverse complement strand
TGACGCTTTTCTTGATAATGCCGACGAACTGCTCGATGACTTTGTTGCTCGCGAATGCACCGACGGCGGCTTCGACCGCATCGAACTGATCGGCACTGACCAGTGCGAGAGCGCGCGCGATCTTGTCGCCCGCCTTGACCTTGCGCAATTGATCGAGGAAGTAGCCGCGGTGATAAAGGCCGGTCAGCGGATCGCGATGGCGGATCTCGACGAGCGAGGCCTTGAGCGCGGCCGCCTCCTTTTCGCGTTCGCTCAGCTGTTGCTCGAGTTCCGGAGACGCCTGCGCGGCGGCGACGTGTACCGTCAGGCGCAGGCAGGCTTCGCCGTCGAGCACGTCCGGTTCGAGCGATAGCGTCGCATCGAAATCCTGCCCGGCGGCGTCGCGACCGCGCGTCTTGAGGCCGTGCGTGCTTTTGCTGTGCTTGATGCCCTCCTGCAGCGCCGCTTTCAGCGCGTTCTGCGATGCGCTGTCGAACAGATCCATGACCGGAATGCCGACGATGTCGTCCTCAGCCGCGTAGCCGAACAGTTGCAGGTACGCAGGGTTGGCGTTCATGTGCACGCCGTCCTGGAGGTAGGCGATTGCGTCGGCGCTTTCGTTGAGCAGGGCATTGAGGCGCTTCTCGTAGTCCGCCAGCGCCTGCGTCTGCCGTCTCAGTTCAGTGCTGGTGCGCGCAACCGTCAACTCGCGCGCGATGACAGCTTTGAGATGCGCCGTATTGGTCATCACTATGAGATCGCGCGCACCCTTGGCCATCGCCGCGGCGACATCGCCGCCCTCGGCTTTTGACAGCGCGATGATTGGCAGCCCGGGCGCGTGCAGGTCGCGCATCTGCACGACCTGCTCCAGGCCGACTCCGGGGTCGTCGATGATGAAGAACAACAGTTCAGCGTGGTGGCCGAGACACTTTTCCAGTGCCTCGGCATCGTCGGCCCATTCCGCGTGCACGCGCAGGCCGACGCCGCGCAGCACGCCGTTGAGGTATTCGGCGACGTTCTGCGAGCGCGCGGCAACGAGAATCGGCAGTATCTGTTTGTCAGACAAGCGCCGAATTCCTGCGTGCGAATGGGACGATATCCAAGGCGGCTCCCTGTTTGTCAGTGAATCTCCGCCGCGACTTCGGCGACGGGTGTTTTACTGTCCTTGCCCGGCTCTTCGCGTACCAGGCGCGGCACCAGGTAGCCGGCCAGACGTGCGCGCAATTTCGCATGCAGCGTGAGCGCGTGCGTCTCGGGTACCTCAAAATGCGCGGCACCGGCGACCCGGTCGAGGAGGTGCAGATAATACGGTATCGCCCCAGCCGCGAACAGCGCTTCGCTCAGGTCGGCGAGCGCGGCCACGGAATCGTTGACGCCGGCGAGCAGCACCGACTGGTTGAACAGCGCCGCGCCCGCATCTTTGAGCGCCGCGAACGCTTCCGCAACCTGCGCATTGATTTCGTTGGCGTGATTCGCATGCACAACGACGACCTTTTCGAGTCTCAGCGGCGCGAACCAGCCGAGAAACGCCGCATCGATCCGTTCCGGCAGTACGACGGGCTGGCGCGTATGAATGCGCAGCCGGCGCACGTGCGGGATCGAAGCGATCACATGGGCTAATGCTGCCAGCCGCCGGTCCGACAGCGACAGCGGGTCGCCGCCGCTGAGGATGACTTCGGCGATCGACGCGTCGGCGCGAATGTAGTCGAGCGCGTCCCGCCACTCTTCCGGGCGCGGATTTTCGTCCGCATAAGGGAAATGACGACGAAAACAATAGCGGCAGTGCACGGCGCAGGCACCGGTTGCGACCAGCAGCACGCGGCCATGATATTTGTGCAGCAAGCCGGGGCCGGCGGCGCTTGCAAGATCGCCGACCGGATCGGCGACGAAGCCGGGTGCCGGCGCGTCCTCGACGGCTAGCGGCAGCACCTGGCGCAGCAGCGGGTCGGCCGGGTCGCGCTTGCGCATGCGCGCGACGAAGCCTCGCGGCACGCGCAGCGGAAAGTCCGTCGTCGCGCGGAGAGGCGGCAATGCGGCGGCATCGAGTTCGAGCAGCGCGAGCAGTTCGGCGGGATCGGTGATGGCCTGTTGAAGCTCGTGCTGCCAGCGCGGGCGCGGCACCGTTAGCGGTATCATAGGCGACTTTTACCACGGACAGCGGAACCGCAAAGTTTACCCCTATGGCTACCTACAGCACTAACGAATTCAAGGGCGGCTTGAAGATCATGCTCGACGGCGACCCATATGCGATCGTCGAAAACGAGTTCGTCAAGCCCGGCAAGGGCCAGGCGTTCAACCGCGTCAAGGTGCGCAACCTGAAGACCGGGCGGGTCATCGACCGCACGTTCAAGTCGGGCGAGACAGTGGAAGGCGCCGACGTCGTTGAACTGCCGATGCAGTATCTCTACAGCGACGGCGAATTCTGGCACTTCATGGTGCCGGATACCTTCGAGCAGTACGCCGCGGGTGAAGCTGCGGTCGCCGACGCCATCCAGTGGCTTAAGCCCGAGGACCTGTGCAACGTGACGCTGTGGAACGGCCAGCCGCTGTCGGTCGAGCCGCCCAACTTTGTGATCCTGAAGATTACGCAGACCGATCCCGGCGTGCGCGGCGATACCAGCGGCGGCGGCGGCAAGCCGGCGACGCTCGAGACCGGCGCCGTCGTGCGCGTGCCGCTGTTCGTCGACGAGGGCGAACTGATCAAGGTCGACACGCGCACTGCGACCTACGTGGCGCGGGCGAAGGAGTGAGCGAAACAGGGGCTAGGGACTGGGGGACGGGGACTGGAGCAAGACAGCGCTCCGCGAGCGAGGCGGGTCTTTCTACCCCAGCCCCCAGTCTCCAGTCCCCAGTCCCGGAATGGCGCCCCACGGCGCCCCTGGCACACTTGAAGCGTCGCGCCGAGCTCCTCGCCGCTGCCCGCGCTTTTTTTGCCGCGCGCGGCGTAATGGAAGTCCAGACGCCGCTGCTGTCGGCGGCGGGAACGACGGACGTGCATCTTGCCAGCGTCAACGCCGGCGCGCGGTATTTGCATACATCGCCGGAGTTCGCGATGAAACGATTGCTGGCGGCAGGCAGCGGCGACATCTATCAGATCTGCCGCGTGTTTCGTGGCGGCGAGGCGGGACGGCGGCACAATCCGGAATTCACGCTGCTCGAGTGGTACCGCGTCGGCTTCGATCATCACCGGCTGATGGACGAGGTCGTGGAACTGGTTGCGAGGCTGCTGCCGGGGCGAACGGCGATTGAACGGATCACCTACCGCGACGCATTCGTCCGCCATGCGAACCTCGACCCGTTCGCCGCGGATATCGACGCCTGCCGGCGCAGCGCGGCGCGCGCCGGCATTTCGCTGAACCCGGCAGCGTCGCTCGATGTGGACGGCTGGCTCGACCTGATTGGCGCCGAGTTGGTGTATCCGCGGCTCGGCCGCGGCGGTTTGTGCTTCGTTTACGATTATCCGCCGAGCCAGGCAGCGCTGGCGCGCGTGCGCCAGGCTGCGCCGCCGGTTGCGGAACGCTTCGAGGTCTTCGTCGACGGCGTCGAACTCGCGAACGGTTATCATGAGTTGACCGACGCCGCCGAGCAGCGGCGGCGTTTTGAAGCGGATATCGTGCGCCGGCGCGAACTGGGCTTGCCGCAGCCGCCGGTCGACGAGCGCCTGCTCGCCGCGCTCGAAGCAGGCATCCCCGACTGCGCCGGCGTCGCGCTTGGCTTCGATCGCTTGACGATGCTCGCAGTCGGCGCGCAGTCCATTGACGAGGTAATTGCCTTTCCGCATTCGATCGCCTGAAGTTGTATTCTTCCCGAACCCCGAACCCCGAACCCCGAACCCCGAACCCCGTTCTCTTATGTTCGAACTCAAACAACCCGCAGCCGCCGACAAGCGCGAGCTCTACGCAGAACTCACCGAACAGGCGCGCAGCCTGCTGCACGGCGAGACTGATTTTATTGCCAACGCCGCCAACTTCACGGCCCTGCTGTATCACACGCTGCCCGACGTCAACTGGGTGGGCCTGTATCTGCTCAAGGATGGCGAGTTGGTCGTTGGCCCGTTCCAGGGCAAGCCGGCTTGTGTGCGCATTCCATTATCGAAAGGTGTTTGCGGCGCAGCGGCGACACGGCGCGAAACGCTCGTGGTGCCGGACGTGAATGCCTTTGCGGGTCACATCTTCTGTGACAGCGCGTCGCGCGCGGAGGTTGTCGCACCGCTGGTGCATGACGACCAACTCGTCGGCGTGCTCGATATCGACAGCCCGACGGCGGGTCGCTTCGATGACGAAGACGGCGCGGGGATCACCGCGCTGGCGAGCGTGTTTATTGCCGCGCTGAAATAACGCCGAGGCGCTGACCCATCAGGATACGGCTGTCGGCTGCGAGTGCCGGCTCCCAGCGTATCGCGTTTTCCGCAAACAGCACGATCACCGTCGAGCCCATGTTGAAGCGGCCAAGCTCCGCACCGCGTTCCAGCGTTACCGGCGGCTCGCCGCCTTCGCCGTAACGCCATTCGCGGATTGAACGGCCGCGGGGTGAAGTCGTTTCGCCGGCCCAGACGGTTTCGATGCTGCCAACCAGCATTGCGCCGACCATGACGATGGCCATCGGTCCGGCCGGACTTGCAAAGAACATCGCGACACGTTCGTTGCGTGCAAACAGTCGCGGCACCGCGCGCGTGGTCGCCGGGTTGACGCTGAACAGCCGCCCTGGAATGTAAATCATACTTTCGAGCGTGCCGGCGAGCGGCATGTGGACGCGGTGATAATCGCGCGGGGCGAGGTACAGCGTCGCGAAGGCGCCGCCGGCGAAACGTTCGGCCAGGCGGGCGTTGCCGCCGAACAGTTCGAGCGTGCTGAAGTCGCGATCCTTGGCCTGGAAAATGCGCCCGCCGGCGATCGTACCAAGCTGGCTGACGCGGCCGTCGACCGGCGACATGCAGGTTTCGGCGCCGCCGGCAAGCGGCCGCGCACCGGGCTTCAGTGCGCGCGTAAAAAAAGCATTGAAGCTTGGATACTGCAGCGGGTCGGGCGTCTGGGCCTCGCTCATGTCGACGCGGTAGCGGCGAATGAACCAGCGAATCAGCGCGTTCTTGAAGCGCGGCGATTGCGAGCGCGTCGCGTGATGGACGAGGCGCGACAGGCCGTGCTGCGGCAGCGCGTGCTGCGGCAGGACGCTTGCGCGGTCGCGCCAGACCGGGTAATGGTCGGTGTCGTTCATGGGGCCGAGATAGTACAGGTTGCGTTATAGTAGCGCACCCCTTTTGAGTCCAGTGCCGATGCCGATCGCCGAAGCCGACGCCGCCGTGCTGAAAACCGCCGCCGACTGGGTGCGTTATGCGGCCAGTCGTTTCAACGCGGCCGGCCTGTTTTTCGGTCATGGCACGGACAATGCCATCGATGAGGCGCTCGCGCTGGTGCTGCATGTCCTGCACCTCGATCATGACTTGCCCCCCTACCTGTTGAACGCGCATCTGACCGCGCCGGAGACGAGTGCGATTCGCGAACTGGTGGAGGCGCGCCTGGATTCGCGTAAACCGCTGGCTTACCTGATACAGCGCGCGTGGTTTGCCGGACTCGAATTTTTTGTCGACGAGCGCGTGCTGGTGCCGCGTTCGCCGATCGCCGAGTTGATCGAGCGGCGCTTCGAGCCGTGGCTCGATGCGGAACGAATCGATCGCGTGCTCGACATCGGCACCGGGAGCGGCTGCATCGCGATTGCGTGTGCGCATTACCTGCCCGGCGCGCATGTCGACGCAATCGACGTCAGCGCCGACGCGCTCGCGGTCGCGGCCGAGAACGTCGCGCGCCATGGCGTCGCGGAGCGCGTCGAGTTGATTCCGTCGGACCTGTTTGAAGCCCTTTCCGGCCGTCGCTATGACTTGATTGTCAGCAACCCGCCTTACGTCGACGCCGCCGAAATGGCGGCGCTGGAGCCGGAGTTTCGCCATGAACCGCGGCTGGGGCTTGCCGCCGGCGAAGACGGGCTCGATTGCGTAGCGCGTATCCTCGAAGCGGCCGGCCGGCATCTGAACCCGGACGGCGCGCTGATCGTGGAGGTCGGCGCCAGTCACATGGCGTTTGAAGCACGCTGGCCCGACCTCCCGGTGACGTGGCTCGAATTCGAGCGTGGCGGCGAGGGTGTGTTGCTGTTATCAGCCGATGCTTTAAGCTAACGCAGCCATGTCCGGCAACACTTTCGGCAAGCTGTTTGCGGTGACGACCTTCGGCGAGAGCCATGGGCCGGCACTCGGCTGCATCGTCGACGGCTGTCCGCCGGGGCTGGCGCTGAGCGAAGTCGACATCCAGCGCGATCTGGAGCGGCGCCGCACCGGCAAGTCGCGGCATACCTCGCAGCGGCGCGAGCCGGACACGGTACGCATCCTGTCGGGCGTCTTCGAAGGCGTGACGACCGGTACGCCCATCGGCCTTGTCATCGACAACGTTGACGCGAAGCCGAAGGATTACACCAACATTGCCGACCGCTTTCGCCCCGGTCACGCCGACTACACCTATCTCGCCAAATACGGCGTGCGCGATTACCGGGGTGGCGGGCGCGCGTCGGCGCGCGAGACGGTGATGCGGGTTGCCGCCGGCGCGATTGCACGCAAATACCTGCGCGAGCGGCTTGGTGTGACGATTCGCGGCTGGCTCGCGGGGCTCGGGCCGATCGTGCTCGCACCGGTTGATATCGACGGTGTCGACGATAATCCGTTCTTCTGCCCGGAGCCGGCGAAGGTCGACGAGCTGGCGGCGTTCATGGACGCGCTGCGCAAGTCCGGCGACTCGGTCGGCGCGCGGGTGACGGTGGTCGCCGAGGGCGTGCCGCGCGGGCTCGGCGAGCCGGTCTTCGACAAGCTCGATGGCGAGATTGCGCGCGCGATGATGGGCATCAACGCCGTCAAAGGCGTCGAGATCGGCGCAGGCTTTGCGGCGGTGGAACAGAAGGGCACCGAGCACCGCGACGAGATGACACCGGCCGGCTTTTTGAGCAACAACGCCGGCGGCATCCTCGGCGGCATCTCGACCGGCCAACCGATCGTCGTCAGCATTGCGCTCAAGCCGACTTCGAGCCTGCGCTTGCCGGCGCGCAGCGTCGACGTGGCCGGCAATTCGGCCGAGGTCGTCACGCACGGCCGCCACGATCCGTGCGTCGGCATTCGTGCCACGCCGATCGCCGAGGCGATGCTCGCGCTGGTGCTGATGGATCATTATCTGCGCCACCGGGCGCAGAACGCCGATGCCGTCTCGCCGGCGCCGCATTTGGCCGCGGCACCGCCAGATGCTAATATGAAAGATTAGCATCTTCATCTTATTAATTGAATATCAAAGATTTTTATAAGCAATGACGAAACTCTATAACGTTGCGGTCGCCGGTGCGACCGGTGCCGTCGGCGAAGCAATGCTGTCGATCCTGGCCGAGCGGCAGTTTCCTGTGGGCGAGATTCACGCGCTGGCGAGCAGCCGTTCCGTGGGCAAGGAGGTCGAGTTCGGCGATCGCACGCTGGACGTCGAAGACCTCGCGGAATTCGACTTCGCCGGCACCGATATCGCGCTGTTTTCGGCCGGCGGTTCGGTCTCTGCCGAACACGCGCCACGGGCCGCGGCGGCCGGCTGCGTCGTCATCGACAACACCTCGCATTTCCGCTATGACGACGACATTCCGCTGGTCGTGCCGGAAGTGAATCCCGAGGCCATTGCCGAATATCGCCACCGCAGCATCATCGCGAACCCCAATTGCTCGACGATCCAGATGGTCGTCGCGCTCAAGCCGCTTCACGACGCCGCCGGCATCGAGCGCATCAACGTCGCAACCTACCAGGCCGTCTCCGGCGCCGGCCGCAAGGCGCTCGAGGAACTTGCCAACCAGACGGCAAACCTGCTGAACGGGCGGCCTGCGGAGGTTTCCAGGATGGCCAAGCAGATCGCCTTCAACGTGCTGCCGCAGATCGATGTCTACCAGGACAACGGCTACACCCGCGAAGAAATGAAGATGGTCTGGGAGACGCGCAAGATTCTCGGCGACGATGAGATCCGGGTGAATGCGACCGCAGCGCGGGTGCCGGTGTTCTATGGTCATTCCGAGGCGGTGCACATCGAAACCAAGGAAAAGCTCAGCGCCGAGGGGGCGCGGGAAATTCTGCGTCAGGCACCGGGCGTGATGATTGTCGACGGCCGCGAACCCGGCGAATTTCCGACCGCCGTCACCGAGGCCAGCAGCCAGGATGCGGTCTTTATCGGCCGGATTCGGGAGGATATCTCGCACCCGCGCGGCCTGGACCTGTGGGTCGTCGCGGACAATATCCGCAAGGGTGCGGCTCTCAACAGCATCCAGATCGCCGAAATATTGGTAAAAAGCTATTTATAAGCTATAGTTGGCGCGATGTCATAAAGGGTAACCTTAAAATAACGCGACATATCCATGATCCGTGGGGTGCCGGCGAACGGGGTCAGCCGACGACGGAGTAGGGAGTTTCCATGAGGCGAACAGCGGCTCTGATCATACTTACCGGGTGTCTCGGCGCTTTGCCGTGGGCGGCGTTCGGCCTGGGACTTGGGAATATCCAGCTCCATTCAGCACTCGGCCAGAAGCTCGACGCGAGCATCGACCTCGTCGGTGCCGACCAGCAGACGGTCGCCGGGCTGAAGGTCAAGCTGGCGACGCCGGACCAGTTCAAGCAGGCGGGGGTCGACGACGGCCAGGCGATCCTGCGCGCACTCAAGTTCAAGGTCGTCCAGGCCAACGGCGGCTGGCAGGTGCACGTGACCAGCGCTGACCCGGTGCGCGAACCCTTCGTGACCTTTCTCGTCGACGCACAATGGCCGAGTGGCCAGGTCGTGCGCGAGTACACACTGCTGATCGATCCGCCGAATTACGCCGGCGCGGCGACGCCTGCCGCCACGGCGCCGGCAGCGACCGCTTCGGCATCGGCGGCGGTTCAAGGTGCCCCGCAGGCTCAGTCGGCGCGCAACGTGGCGCAGCAAGCGGCCGCACCTGCGGTTGCGGCATCGACCACCCCGGTTTCGCGCGGCGACAATTACGGCCCGATCCGTCGCGGCGACACGCTCTGGGGCATCAGCCAGCGGCTGCGCGCGGGAACCGATATCGGCATCGACCAGATGATGATCGCGCTCTACCGCGCGAACCCGGATGCCTTCAGCGGCAATATCAACCGGATGAAGGCGGGCTATGTGCTGCGCGTGCCGGATGCCGCCGCCATACGCAATCTCGATCGTCGCGAAGCGATTGCCGCAGTCCGCGAGGCCAACCGTCGCTATCTCGCGGCGAACGCCAAGCCTGTTGCAGCGCCGACCCCGGCCACCACGGCGGCACCCGCCGAAACCGCACACCTGCAGCTGGTTGCGCCGACCGCCGATGATGCCAAGTCTGATGCAGTTCCAGGCGCCGAAGCCGGTGCGGCTGCTGCCGCTGTCGACCAGCTCAAACAGCAACTGGCGCAGGCCCAGCAGAAGGCTGACGATGCGGCTGCCGCCAATGCAAAGCTGAGCGGCCAGGTGGACAATCTCAAGAAACAGCTTACCGACACCAAGCGGCTGCTGACGGTCAAGGATAAGCAGTTGAGCCAGCTTCAGGCGAAGGTTCAGGCGCAGACTGCGGCAAGCGACAACGCGCCATCGGCGAGTCTCGTCGATCGCGCAATCGCGCTGGTGAAGACGCCGCTGTTCCTGGTCGGGCTCCTGGTGGTCATCGTGCTGATCGTCGGCGGCGGTTTTGTCTGGCGCCAGCGACGCTCCAAGGCCGGCGAGGCTGCCGCGGACGGCGTCGTCGCGTTACCGATGGAAGCTGAGTCGGACGCGGCGGAATCCGAGGGTGAGGAGGCCGAGGCCGACGACGCTGCTGCGCCTGAAGAACTCGATGCCGCGAGGGCGGTGGCTGCTGACGGCACGGACGATGTTCTGCCGGCTTACGACCAACCTACCGGTGAGACATCGATCGACGAGTTGCTCGCCGATCCGCATGAAGTTGCTGACCCGGTCGCCGAGGCCGACTTCCACAGTGACTAAGGCCTCTACGACCAGGCTGCCGAAATCATCCGCAAGGCAATCGAGGCCGATCCCGCTCGCGACGAGTTGATACTCAAGCTGTTCCG
>DASSOO010000018.1:0-2005 GCA_035700455.1 Gammaproteobacteria bacterium | reverse complement strand
TGTTCTTCTTCGTTGAGTTCAATCCGCTATCGGAGTTCACCGGCGGCGAGAACGGCTTGCCGGGAGTGCCGACGCCCCACATCTATCTCGGCTTTACGACGCTCAATTTCGACACCGGCTGGTCGATGTACTGGTTTCTGGCCGTCTGGTACTTCATCGGCCTCGTCCTTGCGTTCCGCATCGTCCGGTCGCCGGTCGGCGTGATCCTTTCTGCTATCCGCGACAACCCGTTAAGGGCGGAGGCGCTCGGTCACAATATTCACGGCTACAAGCTTACCGCGTTTGTGGTCGCGGCCGTCTATGCCGGCTTTGCCGGAGGCCTGCTTGGCGTGTTTCAGGGTTTCATGCCGCCTGACGCCTTCACGTTCGACACGTCGGGCCAACTCGTCATCCAGACCGCTATCGGCGGCGCCGGGACGCTGTTCGGACCTCTGCTCGGCGCGACGGTGTGGCTCTATCTCAGCGATTTCTTCCAGACGACGCTGCATCTCGGCGCCACCTGGAAGCTTATCCTCGGCATCGTGTTCGTGCTGCTGGTCCTCTTTCTTCGCCATGGCCTGATCGGCGGCATCATCGACCTTTACGCCTATGCGACCGGCACGGGCGCAAAGCCCGAGGGCCAGGCGCCGGAGCCGAAACCCGCGCCGGCGCGGACGCTGTCGGCTGCCGCGACGCCGCCCGACCTCATTGCGAACGCCGGCGCCGGCGGACCGATCCTGCAGGCGAGGGGGCTGACCAAGCGTTACGGCGGTCTGCTTGCGAATAGCGACATCAATTTCAGCGTCGACCATGGTGAGCTGCGTGGCATCATCGGCCCGAACGGCGCCGGCAAGACGACCTTTTTCAAGATGCTCACCTGCGAAGTGCCGCCGACGGCCGGCCAGATCGTGTTCGAGGGGCGCGACATCACCGGCATGAGCGTGACCGACGTGTGCCAGCTCGGCTTGACCAAGAGCTATCAAGTCAATCAGCTCTTTGCGCGGTTGACGGTGCGCGAAAACGTCACCATCGCCGCGCTCGCCAAGCTGCGCGGCAAATTTCGCCTCGATCTGTTCAGCAACCCGAACAATATTCCGGAGTTGCGCGAGCAGGTCGAGCGCACGCTGGAACTCGTTAATCTTACCGAACGCACGGACACGCCCGTTTCAGCCCTGGCCTATGGCGAGAAACGGCGTCTCGAAATCGGCCTCGCTCTGGCGTCCTCGCCAAGCCTTTTGCTTCTCGACGAGCCGCTCGCCGGCATGAGCCCGCATGAGCGCGTGGAAACGGTACAGTTGCTCAAGTCGATCGGCCGGGGCCGCACTACGATCATTATCGATCACGACATGGATGCGCTGTTCGAACTGGCCGAGCAAATTACGGTCTTGCAAGAGGGCCGCGTGCTGGTCGAAGGCACGCCCGAGGAGGTCAAAGCCAACCCGACGGTGCAGGAAGCCTATTTGGGCGGCGTGGCCGGAGGACTCGCGCAGTGAGCGTGCTCGAAGTCAACGGGCTGAACAGCTACTATGGGGATTCACATATCCTCTTCGACGTCTCGCTGCGCGTCGAGCGCAACGAGGTCGTGGCCTTGATCGGCCGTAACGGCGCCGGCAAGAGCACCACGTTGAAAAGCCTGATGGGAGTGGTCACCCCGCGTGCGGGCTCCATCGTGTTCGATGGGCTGGAAATCGCCGGCAAGAAGAGCCATGCCATCGCGCGCGCCGGCATGCAGCTCGTGCACGAAGACCGTCGCATCTTCGGCAGTCTGGATGTCGAGGAAAATCTGGTCCTGGCCGGCTTGACGGCGTCCAACCGCTGGCCGCTCGACCGCGTGTACGCCATGTTTCCGCGGCTTGCCGAGCGGCGCCGCAGCCGCGGCACGGACCTTTCCGGCGGCGAGCAGCAAATGCTGGCGATCGGGCGTGCGCTGGTGCGCGATCCCAAGATCATCCTGCTCGACGAGCCGTTCGAAGGCCTCGCCCCGGTGATCGTGCGCGATTTGATGCAGGCCTGCCGCAAGCTGGTC
>DASSOO010000017.1:0-2799 GCA_035700455.1 Gammaproteobacteria bacterium | reverse complement strand
GTCGCTGACGCCGCAGCTCGGCGAGTACTTCGGCACCCAGACGGGCTTGCTGGTGGTTCGCGCGCCGCACGACGACGCGCTCGGGCTCAAGGACGGCGACGTGATTCTCAAGATCGGCGACCGCGTGCCGCGCAGTCCGATCCAGGCGGTGCGCATCCTGCGTTCGTACGCACCCGGAGAGAGTGTCACGCTCGACATCATGCGCGACCGCAAGCCGCACGAGTTGAAGGTGACGCTGCCGCAACAGAATGCGGCAAAGAATAATTGATCCGATGGACACACCCCGGCGTTGAGCTGGGATCGACGCAAACTCGCACCGCAACGATCAACGTTTTCCCCGCGCCGGCCTGTCGGCGATGATGGCAGCTTAAGCGAGCCGGCCCCTCCGGCTCGTCACCTGGCGGTCAAGCTGCTACCATCGCGCGCCATGCGCCGGCGCGATTTTTTTTATGAGCTTCCCGACGAACTGATTGCGCGCTACCCGCTGGCGGAGCGCGCGGCGAGCCGGTTGCTGTGTCTCGACGGCGCGACCGGTGCCGTTGCCGATCGGCACTTCACCGATCTCGTCGAGTTGCTGCATCCCGGCGACCTGCTGGTGCTGAACGATACGCGCGTAATTCCGGCGCGCCTCATCGGCCGCAAGCGCGCGACCGGCGGTGCCGTCGAAGTGCTGGTCGAGCGGCTGGTGGCGGCAGATGAGTTTCTCGCGCACGTGCGTGCGAGCAAGGCTTTGAAGCCGGGCGGTGTCGTGGTGCTTGAAGACGGCACTGAACTGGCGGTCGAGGGACGTGCCGGCGAGCTGTACCGGCTTCGCGTTCCCGATGCCACGGCGGTGTTGGAGCGCTGCGGCCACGTGCCGCTGCCGCCGTATATCGACCGGCCCGACGAAGCACTCGATCGCGAACGCTACCAGACGGTGTACGCGCGCGAGCCGGGCGCGGTCGCGGCACCGACGGCGGGGCTGCATTTTGATGCGGCGCTGCTCGATGCGCTGGCCGCGCGCGGGGTCGGGCGCGCATTCGTAACGCTGCACGTCGGCGCCGGAACGTTTCAACCGGTGCGCGCCGAGGACGTGCGCGAGCATCGGATGCACGCAGAATACGCGGTAGTTTCCGAAAGCGTCTGCAGCGCGGTGGCGGCCGCCCGCGCGCGCGGCGGCCGCGTCGTCGCCGTTGGTACCACCGCGGTGCGCAGCCTCGAAAGCGCGGCGCGCGACGGCAGCCTCGCGCCGTTTGCCGGCGACACGCGGCTGTTTATTTATCCCGGCTACCGCTTCAAGGCGATCGACGCGATGATCACCAACTTTCACCTGCCGGAGTCGACGCTGCTGATGCTGGTTTCCGCCTTCGCCGGCCGCGAACATACGCTGACGGCTTATCGCCATGCGGTCGCCGGACGCTATCGCTTCTTCAGCTACGGCGATGCGATGTTTGTGACGCCGGCGTCGGATGCACGGATGAAGGCGGCACGATGAAGTTCGAACTGCAAGCGCAAGCCGGCCGCGCCCGCCGCGGCCGGCTGACATTCGCGCGCGGCACCGTCGAGACACCGGCGTTCATGCCGGTCGGCACCTACGGTACCGTCAAAGCGATGACGCCGGAGGAACTGCGCTCGATCGGCGCCGAAATCATTCTCGGCAACACGTTTCACCTGATGCTGCGCCCGGGCGTCGAAGTCATCGCGCGCCACGGCGACCTGCACGACTTCATGCACTGGGACGGCCCGATTCTGACCGATTCCGGCGGCTTCCAGGTTTTCAGCCTCGCGGAACTGCGCAAGATCACCGAGGCCGGCGTGCATTTCCGCTCGCCGGTCAACGGCGACCCGGTGTTTCTCGGGCCGGAGGAGGCGATCGCGATCCAGCACCGGCTCGGCTCGGACATTGTCATGATTTTCGACGAGTGCACGCCATACCCGGCGACCGAGGCGCAGGCGCGCGCCTCGATGGAACTGTCACTGCGCTGGGCGCGGCGTTCGCGCGACGCACACGGTACGAGCGAGGCGGCACTGTTCGGCATCGTCCAGGGCGGCATGTACGCTGACCTGCGCGCCGAGTCGCTCGCGGGGCTTATCGACATCGGTTTCGACGGCTATGCGTTGGGCGGCTTGTCGGTAGGCGAGTCCGCTGCCGAGCGCTGGGCGGTCGTCGATGCGGTGGAACCGACGTTGCCGACCGACAAGCCGCGCTACCTGATGGGAGTCGGCACGCCCGAGGACATCGTCGAGGCGGTACGCCGCGGTATCGATATGTTCGATTGCGTGCTGCCGACGCGCAATGCGCGCAATGGCCACCTGTATACCTCGCGCGGCGTCGTCAAGCTGCGCAACAGCCGCTGGCGCGATGAAACCGCGCCGGTCGATCCGGGCTGCGACTGCTACACCTGCCGCCATTACAGCGCGGCGTATCTTGCGCATCTCGACCGCTGCGGCGAAATCCTCGGTCCGCGGTTGGCGACGATCCACAACCTGCATTTCTACCAGTCGCTGATGGCGCGGCTGCGTGCGGCCATTGCGGCCGGCGAACTGGAAACCTTCGCGGCCGCTTTCCATCGCGAATAGCAGCGGCGGCAACGCTTACGCGCAGCGGGTCCATTTTTTATACTGCGTGCCATGCAAAGCGAAACTTACGTCAACGCCAGGGAAATTCGCATCGTCGGGCTGTCGCGCAGCGGGACGCATGCCGTGATCAATTGGCTGCTGGCACAGGTGCAGGGCCGCTACTGTTTCCTCAACTGCGCCGAACCCAAGTCGAACCCTTTCCGCAGTGCGCGACCGCTCGATACGGGGCTGCCATACCAA
>DASSOO010000016.1:0-2140 GCA_035700455.1 Gammaproteobacteria bacterium | reverse complement strand
ATACTCATCGATTACTCCTTTATTCGAGGCTTGCACGGCGCAAATAGAAACTCAGCATGTGCATGAAGACCCGCTCTACACAGGCGCGCTGATAGTCGTAATAGCGGTCGTCGTCATAGGCTTTCGGCCACATTCCGGGGTACGGATTCGGCTCCCAGATCACCAGGCGGCCGGATCGGTCGACGCTGTAATCAAATGCCACGAGATCGAGCTTCAGTGTGCGCGCGGCCCGGACGAGGTCTTGATGAAAAGGGTTCGGCGCGTTGACGAAAGCCAGTTCCTCGTCGACGAATGCCTGCCGGCGCAGCCGGTCGTCCGCATGCACGCACCAGTCTCGCGCGATGACGAGATGCCGGTTTATCCCGGTGTCGCCGGTAACCAGGTACCGGTATTTCCGGTACAGGCCGTCGGCCGAACGCGTGTCCAGATATTCCAGGGCAACCGCGTGGGGAAGTTGGCTCCAGTCGACGCGTCGAAAATCCTCGCGCGTACGCACCAGCCGGACGTAACCGTGACTGCCATGGTCGTTGCGCACGATGAACGGCAGACCGACGGCGGCGACCAGCGCATCGAAGCTGCAATTGGCGGACGGCGTACATGAGCGCGCGGCCGTGAAGCCGGCTTCGCGCAGCATGGCCAGCGCGTTCGACTTGATCGCATTCGACAGTCGCGACACCGGGTTGACGATCGGTACTCCGGCCTGCTCGTAGCGCCGCTCCACGGCCCGGAACCGCCGGTACAGGCGCGCATCGCGCTCCCGCACCGGGTCCCAGAGCCACGGGGCGAGCAGCGCCGCGCGGCCAACCCGGGCGCCGAGCGGAGCGCCGGGAGTCGAATACCGGAACAGGCGGGCGGCAGCTGGCCGTTTATCGTGCAGCCAGCGGAAGAAGTCGTCGTTCTGGGGTCGGTGTGTTTCGCGCAGGACGTGGACATGGCGGACACCCGCCGCGGCGATACGCAGGTACCGGCAGGCGTCGATACTGCCGTAGCGCACAGCGTCGGGCCGCTGGCGAATCCAGCGGCGAAAGCGCCACGGGTGTAGTCGTTGGCGAAGTGTAGCCAGAAACCGGCTGATTAATGATTGGCGCGGCGATCCGCCGGCGCTCAAACTGGCGGCTGACGTCCCCGTTGTCATTTGCAGGCTCCATGCCTTTTACCGCTGGAGTCTACGCTTATTGTCAACAAAAATGAACAACGGTTCCGACGTGCGGCGGGCCGGGCGGTTCCTTGAAACGGCCGGCTGATTAGCCCGCTGAAGCGGCGTCTGCGGCGTTGCGAGCCAGCTCGAAAATGCTCACTTACTGACTGTAAGCTCCGCTTTTCGACCCGACTCGCGCCTTGTATCCATCCGCTTGATCGGGCTAATCAAGGAACTCGCCGGTAGCGGTTGTATCGGCCGCGCTGG
Organism: Gammaproteobacteria bacterium; assembly: GCA_035700455.1. Lineage (GTDB taxonomy): Bacteria > Pseudomonadota > Gammaproteobacteria > Natronospirales > DASSBR01 > DASSBR01. Next base: position 735 of record DASSOO010000016.1, on the reverse strand, counting down.
TTGTCGGCTGCGAGATAATTCGGCGCCTCGGCTTCGAGCGCCGTGGGTTCGATGCCGAGTTCGCGCAACCCGGACGGCGCTTCGACGCCGCCGGCCTTGAACGATAAATAGTTGTCGCGCGAAAACGGCTTGCCCGGTGCGTATTCGAGCACGTTCGCCTGCAAGCGCGCCGCCCAGTCGGGCAGTCCGACGATCAGGCGCCGGGTGCCGGTGATCTTCGCCGCGTACGTCACCAGCTTGCGCAGCGTGTAGGTGCGCGGGCCGTAAAGCGCGTAGCGGCGCCCGAAGGTGTCGCGCCGCGTGAGGGCGGTCACGAATGCATCGGCGACGTCGCCGACATACACCGGCGCGAGCCGCGCGTCGGGAAACGGCAGCGGCAGCACGCCCGGCGACAGCTTCAGCAGTTGCACGAAGCGGTTGATGAACGTGTCGTCGGGGCCGAAGATCACCGACGGCGCGAACACCGTCGTCGCCGGCACGCCGTCGGCCGTCATCGGCAACAGGTTCTCCGCTTCGGCCTTCGTGCGCAGGTAATGGCTCGGCGCATCGGCGGCGGCCCCGAGCGCGCTCATGTGCAGCAGCCGCTCGATCCCGCAGCGCCGGCACGCGGCGAGCACCTTGCGCGTCAGCTCGACGTGCGCGTGGCGGAAGCCCTCGCCCTTGTGACCCTTTTCATTCAGGATGCCGACCAGGTTGATGACTGCATCCGCGTGGCTGAACTCACGCGCGAGCGTG
>DASSOO010000015.1:0-7383 GCA_035700455.1 Gammaproteobacteria bacterium | reverse complement strand
CGGCGTCTGCTCGAACTGCTGCTCGACTTGCGTGAACCTGTCGAAGATGACGTTCAGCTTGTCACGCTGAATACCGATGCCGGTGTCGCTTACCGTGACGGCGACCTCACCGGCCTCGACCGTTGCCGTCAGGCGGATGTCGCCGGGCTCGCGTGTATAGCGTGCGGCATTGTTGAGCAGGTTGGCGAATACCTGTGCGAGCCGGTTGGCGTCGGCGTCGAGCCACACCGGCTGCGGGGGCAGGTCGACGTGCAGGCGGTGATGGCCGGCGTCGATCTCCGGTCGTGCGGTATCGACGGCGTTTGCGACGATCGTCGCCAGTTCGACGCGTGCCTTGCGCAGTTCCAGCTTGCCGCGTGTGATGCGCGATACGTCGAGCAGGTCGTCGACGAGCCGCACCATTTGCGCGACCTGGCCCTGCATCATCGTGCGCGCCTTGTCAATGACAACGAGATCGCCGCCGGCGCGGCGCATGATTTCGAGGCCGGTGCTGAGCGGCGCAAGCGGGTTGCGTAACTCGTGCGCAAGTATCGCCAGAAATTCATCCTTACGGCGGGCCGCCTCGGTCAGCGCCTGCTTGCTCGCTCGCAACGCTTCCTCGGCGCGTACCAGCTCGTCGATATCGGCGCAGGCGCCGAACCAGTTTTCGCCGCTGGCTCCAAGCGGTCGCGCGCGGCACAGAAAGCAGCAATCCGTACCATCGCGCCCGATTAGCGGCAGACGCGTGACCCACGGGCTGCCCGATTCGAGCGCACGGCGCCACCCGTCCATCGCCTTGTCTCGGTCATCGGGGTGAATCCGCTGCATCCACCGCCATCCAAGCGATTGCTCCGGCGTAAGGCCGGTGAACTTGTACCAACGCGGGTTGAAGTAGGTGACGCTGCCGTCGGGTGCGGCAATGAACAATATATCGCCGGCCGTTTCGACCATCATCCGGAACGGCGTGTCGGCCGCCGGTCGCGGTGCCCGATTGTCGAGTGGAATGTCGTCCATGTGCAGCTGGTCCCGTATCCGCAAGCCTACACCTGTTGGGCGCAAAAATGCAGACGGATTGGCAGTCAGTTTTCAGCTTTTCGAAACGGCAGATGGCGCCGCGCATCCGCGGCGTAAGCGTCAATCAGCAGTCGTTCGCGCGCGAGGTATTCGTCGATTGCGGCGCGAAAGTCGGGTTCGCGGATCCAGTGTGCCGACCAGGTCAGTGCCGGCTCGAAGCCACGGCTGATCTTGTGCTCGCCCTGCGTGCCGGGTTCGAAGCGTTCGATTTCCTGCGTTATGCAATATTCGATGCCTTGGTAGTAGCAGGTTTCGAAATGCAGGCTGTGATAGGCAGCCTCGCAGCCCCAGTGGCGTCCGTAGAGTGCATGATCGTCGCGCAGACAGATGGCCGCAGCGATTGGTTTGCCCTTATGTATCGCGAAGATCACGACGAGTGCGCGTCCCAGCCTGGCTGCAAGCTCGGCAAAAAAAAGGCGGTTGAGGTACGGGGTGCGGCCGCGCTCGAGGAAGGTCGCGCGGTAAAAACGATGCATCGCGTCGATCAACGGCGGGTCGAGCTGATCGCCGTGGCGGATATCGAAGCTGACGCCGGCTTCGCGTACGCGGCGCCGTTCGCGGTGGACCTTCTTGCGCTTCGCCGCGGTAAAGCTCGACAGAAACTCGTCGAAGTCGTGCCAGCCCCGATTGTGCCAGTGAAACTGGCAGTCGCTGCGCATGAGCCAGCCGCGCGCGGCGAAAGCGTCGCGTTCTGCCGCGTTCACGAACAGGCAATGGGCCGACGAAAGTTCGCGCTCGGCAACGATCGCTTCGGCGGCCGCGGCGAACGTGGCGGTGCTGCCCGACGGGCCCAGCGCGCGCGGCCCGGTGACGGGCGAGAACGGGACCGCCGACAGCAGCTTCGGGTAATAGGGGAGGCCGGCACGGCGCCAGGCGTCGGCCCACGCCCAGTCGAACACGAATTCGCCGTAGGAATGCGACTTGAGATACCACGGCATGACGGCTTGCTGTCCACCGCAGGTATCGTGCACGCTCATGTGCAGCGGTTGCCATCCGGTTGCAGCAGTCGCACAGCCGCTGGTTTCGAGCGCGTTTAAAAACGCGTGCCGCACGAACGGCTGATGACCCGCGAGCTTATCCCATTCGAGCGGATCGAATTCTGAAAGCGCCGTGTGCAGGCGCACGTCGACTGAAGATTGTCTTTCTATGTCCGTTTATTAATCAACGAGTTAAATAACAATTCAACAATCAAGTTGAATTGCGCGTGATCCTCCCCGAGGAGTCCCGAATCCCACTCTTCACGCCTCCACGTGCGCCCGCGTCACCGCCACGCGTCCGCGCTTGGCAGCTTCGAGTTGATCCAGATAACGTTCCGCGTCGAGCGCCGCCATGCAGCCGGTGCCGGCCGAAGTGATCGCCTGGCGATACACGTGATCCATGACATCGCCGGCGGCGAAGACGCCGGGCACGCTGGTGGCGGTCGCATCACCGCTGACACCGCTTTTCACCGTGATGTAGCCACCGTGCATGTCGAGCTGCCTCGCGAACAGCTCGGTGTTTGGCTTGTGACCGATTGCGATGAAGATGCCGTGCAACGGTATCTCGCGCGTGACATTGGCTTCGGCCGCACTGCGGATGCGCATGCCGGTGACGCCGCCGTCGTCGCCAAGCACTTCATCGAGCACATGGTCCCAGAGAATTTCGACGTTGCCGCCGCGCGTCTTGTCGATCAGTTGCTCGGCGAGAATCTTTTCGGCGCGGAACTGGTCGCGGCGGTGCACGACCGTCACCTTGGAGGCAATGTTCGACAGGTACAAGGCTTCCTCGACGGCAGTATTGCCGCCGCCGATGACCGCGACTTCGCGACCCCGGTAAAAGAATCCGTCGCATGTCGCGCACGCGGAAACGCCGCGGCCTTTGTATGCTTCTTCCGACGGCAGACCGAGGTATTTGGCGGTTGCGCCGGTGGCGATGATTAACGCGTCGCAGGTGTAGCTGCCTGCGTCGCCTTCGAGCGTGAACGGGCGCACGCCGAGGTCGACCTTGTTGATGTGATCGGCGACGATCTCGGTGTTGAAGCGCTCCGCGTGGCGGCGCATGCGCTCCATCAAGTCCGGGCCCTGCAGGCCGCTGACGTCGCCGGGCCAGTTGTCGACTTCGGTTGTCGTCATCAACTGGCCGCCCTGTTCGACGCCGGTAATCAGCACCGGGTTCAGATTGCCGCGCGCGGCGTAAACGGCGGCCGTATATCCCGCCGGGCCGGAGCCCAGGATCAGAACGCGGCAGTGTTTGCTCATGTATAATTCGCCTTTTTGCATCAATGGTGCGGGACGGTCGTGGGTGGCGCGCTAGCTCCTCCCCGGGACCGTAAGAGACTGGATGTCAGGGCGGAGCCTGCAGGGACGTATTCACGGCGTCCGGGAAGGAGGTGCCGCGCCGCCTCAGCGCATCACTCTGTGGTGCAATGCTACGTAAACCATCTTTAGTCGTAAAGGAACTTCAATGCGCATAGGTATTCCCCGCGAACTGAAGCCGCGCGAAGGTCGCGTCGGCATGGTACCGGCTGCTGCCGCCGAACTCGTGCGTGCCGGTCACGATGTAATGATCGAGCAGGGAGCCGGCGTCAAAAGCGGTTACAGCGACGAACAATACGAAAAAGCCGGGGTAAAAATTCTACCGAACGCGGACGAAGTTTACGCGCGCTCGGAAATGATCATCAAGGTCAAGGAGCCGATCGCCCCCGACCTCGATCGCCTGCGCAAGGATCACCTGCTGTTTTGCTACCTGCATCTCGCCGCGCTGCCGGAGCTGACGGAGCGTCTGTGCAAGATCGGTTTGACCGCGGTCGCCTTCGAGACGGTCGAGGAGGGCCGCCGGCTGCCGTTGCTGGCGCCGATGAGCGACATCGCCGGCCGGCTGTCGGTGCAGGTCGCGACGCACCTGCTGCATCAGCCGCAGGGTGGCAAGGGTCTGCTGCTCGGCGGTGTGCCGGCTGCGCCGCGCGGAAAGGTCGTCATTGTCGGCGGCGGCGTCGCCGGCGGCAACGCGGCCGTGGTCGCCGCGGGGCTCGGTGCGGAAGTGGTCGTGTTCGACATGGATCGCGACAAGCTCGAGGCGGCACGCCGGCTGGGTCCGAACGTGACCGGCCTGCATGCGCACGCGGCCGACATCACCGAGGCCGTGGCCGAGGCCGATATCGTTGTGGGTGCGGTACTGGTCACCGGCGAACGCGCTCCGCACGTCATCAGCGCCGACATGGTCAAGGGCATGCAGCCGGGGAGCGTCATCGTCGATATCTCGGTCGACCAGGGCGGCTGCGTGGAGACCACCCGGCCGACGACTTATGATGATCCGACCTACGTCTGGGAGGGCGTCACGCACTTCACCGTCACCAATATGCCGGGTGCCGTGCCGCGCACTTCATCGCAGGCGCTGTCGGCGGCCATTACGCCGTATGCGCTGCGCCTTGCGGCCGGCGGCTGGGAAAACGTCGAAGCGCTCAAGAAGGGCATCAACGTGACCGGCGGCAAGGTTGTCCACCCGGCGCTGCTGAAGTAAGCTAGGCTATAAGAATTAAATACTTATGAATACTAGTTGAGGGGAAGCATCAGGAGTGTCGCAGGCGACGCGCAAACGAGCCGAGAGCCCATTGCTGGGAGCCAAGGTCAGCCACGGCCTGCGCGAATCGGCATTGCTCGTGTTCGTGGCGCTGGCGGTGATTCTCCTGATTGCCCTCATCAGCTATTCGCCCGCCGACCCCGGCTTTGCGCACAGCGGCAGCGGCGCGCCGATCCATAACGCGATCGGCCGCGTCGGAGCCTGGGTCGGCGATCTGCTGCTGCTGGTATTCGGCTATCCGGCCTATTTGTTCCCGGTGCTCGTCGCCTATTCCGGCTGGCTGCTGTTTCGCCGCGGCCAGTCGGAGGCCGCGATTGCGAAGCTCGCGGTCGCGGTGCGTGTCGCGGCGTTGCTGCTGGGGCTCGTTGCAGCGAGCGCGCTCGCGACGCTCAATTTCACCGCGCCACCTCATCATCTGCCGCTCGACAAGCTGGCCGCCGGCGGCATTATCGGCCGTAGCGTCGGTCTGTCGCTCGAAGGCGGCCTGAGCTATATCGGCGCGACGCTGCTGCTGATCGCGGTCTTTCTGGGCTCCGTGACGCTCGCGACCAGCCTGTCGTGGATCGCGGCGATGGATCTCATCGGCCGGGGCGTCGTCACCGGCTTCGAAATGCTGCGCAACCGCGCGCAGTGGTTCGCGCAGGCGCTTGCCGCGCGCCGGGAGCGCAAGCAGCGCCGCGAAGTGGTGAAGACGGAACGGGTGGTGCGCGAGAAACGCGTGAAGCCGAAGATCGAGCCGGTGATCCGGCCGATCGAGCCGAGCCCGCGCGTCGAGAAGGAACGCCAGGTGCCGCTGTTCGAGCCGGTGGCAGCAAACGAGCTGCCGCCGCTGTCACTGCTCGACGATCCGCCGGCGAAGCAGTCCGGTTATTCGACTTCGGCCCTGGAAGCGATGTCGCGCCAGGTTGAACTGAAGCTTCGGGATTTCGGCGTCGAAGTCCAGGTCGTCGCGGTCAACCCCGGGCCGGTGGTCACGCGCTTCGAATTGCAGCCTGCGCCGGGCGTGAAGGTTAGCCAGATCAGCAACCTGGCCAAGGACCTCGCACGCGCGCTGTCTGCGATCAGCGTGCGCGTCGTCGAGGTGATTCCCGGCAAGTCGGTCGTCGGCCTCGAAATTCCGAACGAGACGCGCGAGCTGGTCACACTCGGCGAAATCCTGCGCTCAAACGAATACGACTCCGCCGGCGGCCCATTGACGCTTGCGCTCGGCAAGGACATCAGCGGCTATCCGGTGGTCGCCGACCTCGCGCGGATGCCGCATCTGCTGATCGCCGGCACCACCGGCGCCGGCAAGTCGGTCGCGATCAACGCGATGATTCTCAGCCTGATTTACAAGGCGACGGCAGCCGATACGCGCGTGATCATGATCGACCCGAAGATGCTCGAGCTTTCCGTTTACGAAGGCATCCCGCACCTGCTCGCGCCGGTCGTGACCGACATGAAGGAAGCCGCCAACGCGCTGCGCTGGTGTGTGGCCGAAATGGAGCGTCGCTACCGGCTGATGGCGCAATTGGGTGTGCGCAACCTCGCGAGTTACAACCGCAAGGTCAAGGACGCGATCGCGAAGGACAAGCCGATTCCGGACCCGTTCGTGAAACCCGAAATGCTGGCGGACGATGCCGAGCCGCCTACACTCGACGTGCTGCCGAACATCGTCGTTATCGTCGACGAACTCGCCGACATGATGATGGTCGTCGGCAAGAAGGTCGAGGAACTGATTGCGCGCCTCGCACAGAAGGCGCGCGCGTCCGGCATCCACCTGATTCTCGCGACGCAGCGCCCGTCGGTCGACGTGATCACGGGGCTCATCAAGGCCAACATTCCGGCGCGCATCGCGTTCCAGGTGTCGGCGCGCGTCGATTCGCGCACGATTCTCGACCAGATGGGCGCCGAGGCGCTGCTCGGCCACGGTGACATGCTCTACCTGCCGCCCGGCACCGGGCATCCACAGCGCGTTCACGGCGCATTCGTATCCGACCAGGAGGTGCATCGCGTGGTCGGTTCGCTGAAGAAGGGCGGGCAGCCGCACTACCTCAACGAAATTCTCGACGGCCCGACAGAAAGTACGGCGGCAATTCCGGGGCTTGGAGACGGGGCGGGCGGCGGTGAGCAGGACCCGCTCTACGACCAGGCGGTGCAGATCGTCACCGAAACCCGCAAGGCCTCGATTTCCGGCATCCAGCGACGCCTGAAGATCGGCTACAACCGTGCCGCGCGGATGGTCGAGGAAATGGAGGCGGCCGGTCTCGTCGGCCCGCTGCAATCGAACGGCTCGCGCGAGGTGCTGGCAGCGCCGCCGCCGGACGCCGACTGATATTCTTGCTCTTTCCCCTCTGCCTGTGGGAGAGGGGCTTACGCAATGTCACAGAGATCCACTATGGCCCGCTTTCGCCTGTTATTTTCCATCCCGCTGCTGTTTGTTGCCGCCTCTGCGGTCGCCGCGCCGTCGAACGACGTTGTCGCACGCCTGCAATCGTTCCTTCGCGACGTCCACAGTCTGAAGGCCGACTTCACTCAGACAGTCGAGCATTCAACGCTGCCAAGCGCGAAGCAGTCGCACGGCACCGTCCTCATCAAGCGTCCGAACCGGTTCCGCTGGAATTACGTTGCGCCGCACAAGCAGGTCATCGATGCTGACGGCCGGCGCGTGTGGGTTTACGATGCCGAACTCGAACAGGTGACGGTGAAGCCGCTCAAAACCACGCTCGCAAGCAGTCCCGCGATGCTGCTGAGCGGACAGGGCTCGTTGACTGATGCTTTTGACATCCAGCC
>DASSOO010000014.1:0-7016 GCA_035700455.1 Gammaproteobacteria bacterium | reverse complement strand
GCGCGCACCAATCGCAGTGCCCAGCCTGCCGAACGCAATCGCCGCCGGAAAGCCGACGAACTGCGTGATCAACAACGCGACGATCAAGTCATTGGCATCGAGCCCGCGTGCGAGACCGTAGTCGACCGCCATTTCGATAATCGTGTTGACTCCGTCGATGTACAGCCAGTAGGCAATCAGGAACAGCCAGACTGGCCGTGACTTGCGCACTTCCGCGAATGTCGCACGCAGCTGTCGCAGCCCCTCTGCAACTGCCGCACGCCAGCCCGCCGCCATACCGCGCGGTTCGCTCACACCGAGCAACAACGGCAGCGCGAACAGCGCCCACCAGACCGCGACGCTGAGAAACGCAACGCGAATCGCCGCGGCGGCGTCGGGCAGTCCGAACAGGCCTGGCCGCGTTACCATCAGCACGTTGACCGCAAACAGCAACCCGCCCCCGAGATAGCCGAGCGCATAACCGCGTGCGGAAACGATGTCCCAACGGCTTTCGGGCGCGACATGGATCAATAGCGCGTTGTAGAACACGTTGCCGCCGGCGAAACCGACGGCGGCCGCAACATACAGCCCGATCGCTGCGGCCCAGCCGCCACGCGCGACGAAATAAAGGCCCGCGGTCGCGACAATACCAAGCAGCGCAAACGCGGCAACGAAGAAGCGCTTGCCGCCGCGCCGATCGGCAATCGCTCCCAATGCCGGCGCCAGCACCACGATCGCGAGCGCCGCAAGCGCGTTCGCAGTCCCCAGGCGAAACGTGCTCAGCGATACGTCCGCCCCCGCGCTCCAGTACTGCTTGAGAAAGATAGGAAAAAAACCGGCCATCACCGAGGTCGCGAACGCTGAGTTCGCCCAGTCGTACATGGCCCAGTGCCACGCGGCGCGGCTCTTCATGGTGGTCCCCCCAGTGAATGCGGCGTCAGTTTGACAGGGTAAGGCGGGTGGTGCCAGTGGAGACGGGGTTCGGGGTTCGGGGTTCGGGGTTCGGGGTTCGGGGTTCGGGGTTCGGGGTTCGGGGTTCGGGGTTCGGGGTTCGGGGCTCGGGGTTCGGGGTTCGGGGTTCGGGGTTCGGGGTTCGGGGTTCGGGGTTCGGGGTTCGGGAAAAGAATAAACTTTTCCTGCACGAAGGGCGGGTTCAGTACCAGAACAAACTGCGTTCGGATGAACGCTGGGACCGCAAAAGAATCAGGCAGTCGTTGCTCTTCCCGAATCCCGACCCCCGGACCCCGAATTCCGTTCTCCCCCATGCTCCCGCGTCTCGCGAAAACGCACGTCCGGCCAGCGTTCCATCGCCAGTTGCAAATTCACGCGGCTCGGCGCGACATAGACAAGAAAGCCGCCGTGATCGCGCGCGAGGTGCTGTTCGTTCTTACGCTCGAACTCGGCGAGCTTGCGCGGGTCGTCGCAGTCGATCCAGCGCGCGGTTACGACCGGCACGCTTTCGAACTGCGCCTGCACGCCGTATTCCTCTTTCAACCGGTATGCGACGACGTCGAACTGCAGCATGCCGACGGCGCCGAGAATCAGGTCGTTGCTTGCGAGCGGGCGGAACACTTGCGTCGCGCCCTCCTCGCACAACTGGTCGAGCCCCTTGTTGAGCGCCTTGCCCTTCAACGGATCTTTCAGCACGACGCGGCGGAAAAGTTCAGGCGCGAAATTCGGAATGCCGCTGAACTGCAAATCCTCGCCTTGCGTGAACGTGTCGCCAATCGCGATCGTGCCGTGATTGTGAATACCGATAATGTCGCCGGCGTAAGCGGAATCGACGTGCTCGCGCTCCGCTGCCATGAACGTCAGTGCGTCCGGAATCTTGATTTCGCGGCCGAGGCGCACATGGCGTACGCGCACGCCGGGCTCGTAGCGGCCGGAACACAAGCGCAGGAACGCGATGCGGTCGCGATGTGCCGGGTCCATGTTCGCCTGCACCTTGAACACGAAGCCGGTGAGTTTGCCCTCGTTCGGATCGACGCTGCGCTCAACGGCGGCGCGCGGCCGCGGCGGCGGTGCGGCGGCGACAAATGCCTCGAGCAATTCGCGCACGCCGAAGTTGTTGATCGCCGAACCGAAGAATACCGGCGTCAGCTTGCCCGCAAGGTAGTCGTCAAGTGCGAATGCATGCGATGCGCCGCGCACCAACTCGATTTCGTCCCGAAACTCGGCTGCACGATCGCCGAGCAGCGCCGCCGCCTCATCGCTCGCCAGACCCCGAATAATTGTCGTCTGCCCGAGTCGTCCGCCCTTCTCAGGTGCGTACACGTAGATCGCGTCGTCGGCGAGATGATAGATGCCCTTCAGATCGCGGCCCATGCCAAGCGGCCAGGTGACCGGCGCGGCGCGAATGCCGAGCACCTGCTCGACTTCGTCGAGCAGCTCCATCGGTTCGCGCCCTTCGCGGTCGAGCTTGTTGATGAACGTGAAGATCGGCGTATCGCGCAGCCGGCAGACTTCCATCAGCTTGATCGTACGCGGCTCGACGCCCTTGGCGCAGTCGATCACCATCAGCGCCGAATCAACCGCAGTCAGCGTCCGATAAGTATCTTCCGAAAAGTCTTCATGGCCCGGCGTGTCGAGCAGGTTGACGATGCAGTCCCGGTACGGAAACTGCATCACTGACGAGGTCACCGAAATGCCGCGCTGCTGCTCGAGTGCCATCCAGTCGGAAGTCGCATGCCGCGCCGCCTTGCGCCCCTTGACTGCGCCCGCCATCTGGATCGCGCCGCCGAACAGCAGCAGTTTTTCGGTCAGCGTGGTCTTGCCGGCGTCCGGATGCGAGATGATCGCGAACGTGCGGCGGCGGGAGATTTCGGAATCGAAAGGCATGGGCGGGGTTAGTGGTTAGTGGTTAGTGGTAAAAGACAAGACTTGGAAATTTTCTTCATCCGCTATCGCGAGCAGCGGCGCAGTCTATCAGTCTGGCTTAAACCTTACAAAAGACAAATCTTCACCGCTAACCACTGACCACGAACCACTAACCCCTCTCGCCGCCGTCAGGCGGCGAGAGCCATCTCGAAAGCACCAACGCATCCTCGCGCCCTTTTTCCTCCGGGTAATAACCGCGCCGCCGGCCCGCGGATTCGAAACCGAGTGAGGCATAGAGTTTGCGCGCGGGTTTGTTCGACGGGCGCACTTCGAGCCACATCTGCTGTGCGCCCTGTTCGGAGGCGAGCTCGATCAGGTGCTCCATCAGCAGCGCCCCGTACCCCTGGCGCTGGCAGTTCGGATCCACGCAGACGTTGAGCACATGCGACTCTGCCGCGGCCAGCGACAATACGCCATAGCCGACAATCACGCCGTCGCGTTGCAGCACCCAGCATTCGTAGCCTGCGCGCAGACAGTCCTCGAAGATGCCGCGCGTCCAGCCGAAGCGGTAGGCGCTGCGTTCGATTTCCATGACGGCGCAGATGTCGGCCCGTGCCATGCGGCGGAATTCCAGCGCCTCGGAATGCGGCCAGGCGCTCATGCCGGCGCCTGCATGTATTGCATCGCCAGCTTGAGGTCCTGCCACGCTTTCGCCTTGTCGGCCGGCGAGCGCAGCAGATAAGCGGGATGGTAGGTGACCAGCACCGCGGTGCCGGTAGCCGGGTGGCGGTGAATCCGGCCGCGCAATCGGCCAAGCGACAGATCGGTACCGAGCAGGTTCTGCGCCGCGACGCGGCCGACGGCAACGATCAGGCGCGGCGCGACCAGCGTAATCTGGCGTTCGAGAAAATCCGCGCAGGCGGCGGCTTCGTCCGGCTGCGGATTGCGATTGTTCGGCGGGCGGCACTTGACGATGTTGGCGATATAGACGTCTTCGCGCGCATGGCCGGCTGCTTTCAGCATCGCGTTCAGCAGTTGTCCTGCCGGGCCGACGAAAGGCTCGCCGCGGCGGTCCTCTTCCTGCCCCGGCCCCTCGCCGACGATCATCCACGCGGCGTTGCGGTTGCCGACGCCGAATACCGTCTGCGTACGCGTCGCGTGCAGGCGGCAGCGGGTGCAGGCCGCCACCGCCGCCGCAAGCCTGTTCCAGTCCATGGTCGCGGCAGCCGATGTTTCTGTCGATACAGGCGGCGCGTCGGCGGCGCGCGCGGGTCCGGCTCCAACAGCCGCCGCCGCTCGCGGCGCCACGACCGGCCCGGCCGCCTGCACCGCGGCCGCTTCGCGCGGCACCCACACCGTGATCCCCATCGCGTCCAGCACTTCCATACGCTCGCGATTCATGTCAGTGGCCCGGCTCCTCCATGTGCTTGACGTAGCGGCGCCGCCGGCGCAGCCGCCACAGCCACAAAACCGGCCCGGACAGGCCGTAGATCAGAAACGCGGCGAACAGCGTTTTCGGCGGGCTGAGGGCGATCAGAATGAAAATCAGCGGAATCGCGAGCACGTAGGTAAACGGTACCCGGCCGTGCAGGTTCAGCCCCTTGAAGCTGTAGTACGGGATGCTGCTGACCATCAACAGGCCCGCGCCGACCGTCACTACCAGCGCCGGAATCAACACCTGTTCGCCGGTGAGTCCGAGGTTACGGCCGAGCCAGACGCCGCCGGCGACGAGACCCGCCCCGGAAGGAATCGGCAGGCCCTGGAAATAACGCTTGTCGACGACATGGACGCGAACGTTAAACCGCGCCAGGCGCAGCGCACCGGCGACGGCGTAAACGAACGCCGCCAGCCAGCCGACCTTGGCCCACATCCAGCCATAGACGTTGAGTCCGTGCAGCGACCACTGGTACATCACCAGCGCGGGGGCGATGCCGAACGAAACCACGTCGGCAAGACTGTCGTACTCTTTGCCGAATTCGCTCTCGGTGTGCGTGAGGCGCGCGATGCGCCCGTCGAGTGCGTCCATCAGCATCGCGACGAAAATCGCCGCCGACGCAGCGGCGAACCGCCCGCCCATTGCAGCAATAATCGCGTAAAAGCCGGCGAACAGACCGCCGGTCGTAAACAGGTTCGGCAACAGGTAGATACCGCGCCGCCGCTTCGGCGGTTCCGTATCGTCGGGAACGAAATTGTCCGGCATGGTCGCGTCGTCGTCCGCGTCTGCAAACCGGGAATGATGCCATGAGGCCATTCGCATTACACGTTACTCCGTCTCCGCAATGCGTGCGGCGGCCCGCAGCTTGCTGCCGACCGCTTCGATCGGGTGCCGCGCAGCCTGTTCCCGATAGCGATGCAGCGTCGGAAAGCCGAATTCGGCCTCGCGCGCCAGTTCAGCGGCGAACGCGCCGCTCCGGATCTCGTCGAGCATCTCGCGCATTGCCGCGCGCGCCGGCGCGCCGATGACGCGGTCGCCGCGGGTGGCGTCGCCGAAGGCCGCCGTGGTCGAAATCGACGCGCGCATGCCGGCGATGCCGCGTGCGTAGATCATGTCCGCCATCAATTTCACTTCCTGCAGGCATGAGAAATACGCGATCTCGGGAGCGTAGCCTGCGGCCGTCAGCGTGTCGTAGGCAGCTTCGATCAGGCGCGTCAGGCCGCCGCACAACACTGCCTGCTCGGCAAACAGATCCGTTTCGGTTTCGGCGGCGAAATCGGTCTCGACGACGCCGCCGCGGCCGAGCCCGAGCGCCTTTGCGTAAGCCAGCGCCAGCGCACGCGCGCCGCCGGTCGCGTCCTGCGCCACCGCAACCATGCCGGCGGTGCCGTGCCCCGCCGTATAGAGCGCACGCACTTTTTCGCCGATTCCGAACGGCGCCACCAGCAGCACGTCGAGATCGGCACGCGGCACGATGCGCCGGTAGTGGATATTGAACCCATGCGCAAATACGAGTGCCGCACCCGGCTTGATTGCCGCCTCGATCTCGCGGTACAGCGCCGGCTGCGCCTCGTCCGGCAGGAGCAGCGCGATCACCTCGGCGGACGCGGTTGCGGTCCCTGCATCGGCGACGGCAAGACCGTCTTTGCGCGCCCGCGCGCGCGACGCCGAATCCGGCCGCAGCGCAACCGTCACATCGGCGCCGGAATCGCGCAGGTTGAGTGCCTGCGCACGGCCCTGCGAACCGTAACCGACAACAGTAATCCGGCGCGTGGTGAGGGGTGCGAGGTCGATCTCGGCGTCGTAGAGCATGACCTATTGTTGCACTTTTCGCGGCGCGAGCCAGACCGGGTCGATCGCGTTGAATAATACGCGGCTGTCGGCATCGAGCGACCAACCGCATTCCGGCGGATAGCAGACGCCCATGAAACACAGGCCGGAGGCCGGCGCGGTCACGCCTCCGGCGGTGCGGTCGCGGCTTGCGAGCACCGCCGCCGGCCAGTCTGGCGAGGCTTTCCCGCTGCCGACCGCAATCAGCACGCCGGCGACGTTGCGCACCATGTGGTGTAGGAAGCCGTTCGCGACGATATCGATAACCACGCGCTCGCCCCGGCGCGCGACCGCCAGATGATGGATGCGCCGCATCGGCGAAGCCGCCTGGCATTCGGCGGCGCGAAATGCAGAAAAATCATGCTCGCCCACAAGGCCGTGCGTTGCCGTCTGCATGACCTGCGCGTCGAGTGGCCGATAAACCCAGGCGATACGCTCGCGGCCGAGCGCCGGACGCGCGAGCCTGTTAACGATCGTGTAGCGATAATGCCGCGCCAGCGCCGAGAAGCGCGCATGATAACCAGCCGGCGCCGGCTGAACCCATTGCAGCGCGACATCGGGATCGAGGTTGGAATTAACGCCGAGGAGCCAGGAATGCGCCGCGCGCGGCGCATCGGTATCGAAATGAATCACCTGCCCCGTCGCATGCACGCCCGCATCAGTGCGCCCGGCACAAACCGCTGTAACGGGCCGGTTGGCCACCTTTGACAGCGCCGCCTCGATCGCCCCCTGCACGGTACGTGCGTGCGGTTGCGCCTGCCAGCCGGCAAAGCGCGAGCCGTCGTACTCGACGCCGGCAGCGTAGCGGATCATCGGAGAATCTGCGGGCACTTAAAAGTTAATGGGGGCTGGGGGCTGGGGCTGGAGGCTGGAGGCTGGAGGCTGGAGAAGAATAACCTACCCTGGTCCCCAGCCCCTAATCCCCAGCCCCTGATTTCATCCCACCCGCGCCAGC
>DASSOO010000013.1:0-5023 GCA_035700455.1 Gammaproteobacteria bacterium | reverse complement strand
TCGGTCTCGCACCGCGTCAACGCGCAAACGGGCCCAACGCGCTATAGTGGGGCCGATCTTATGGACGCATCAGACACGCCAGGGCGGGCAATCATGGTCATCGGCACCTCGGCCGGCGGGGTCGCCGCGCTGCGGGCGCTCGCGGCCGGCCTGCCCGCGGACCTTCCGGCGCCGGTCTGCGTGGTGCAGCATATCGGCCGGCATCGCAGCGAGCTGCCCGCCTTGCTGGTGCGGTCCGGCCCGCTGCCGGCGACCCACGCCGAGGACGGCGAACCGCTGCGCGACGGGCACATTTACGTCGCGCCGCCGGACTATCATCTGATCGTCGCAACCGGTCATCTGCACCTGTCCCGCGGGCCGCGCGAGAACTTCGCCCGCCCGGCGATCGACCCGCTGTTCCGCTCGGCCGCCGAAGCCTACGGTCCGGATGCGATCGGCGTGATCCTCACCGGACGGCTGAACGACGGCACTGCCGGGCTTTACGAAATCAAGCGGCGCGGCGGCATCGCCGTGGTGCAGGCGCCCGCCGACGCGGAGCACGCGGACATGCCGGCGAGCGCGCTCGCGCACGTCGAAATCGATCACTGCGTGCCGCTCGCCGAGATTGCGCCGCTGCTCACCCGCCTGGCCGCCGCGGCGGTCGAGCGCCCGGTCCCGCAACCCGCGAAGGAGGCGGTGAATGCGATGAGTATCGACTATGCCTTGCACCGTCCGGTTGCCCTCACCTGCCCCGACTGCGGCGGTGCGATCGAACGCCAGGACCTCGGCACGTTAACGCAGTATCGCTGCCACATCGGTCATAGCTACACCGCCGAAGCCCTGGTGGCCGCACAACTGGACGGCATGGAGAGCGGCATCGCGACGGCGCTCCGGCTGATCAACGAGCGGATCGAAACCTGCCGCCAGATGGCGGAACGGCCCGGCGTAACGAATGAAAAAACCAAAGCCGCCTGGCTCGCGGCGATGCAGGAAGCCGAACAGCGCGTCGACGCCATCAGCGAGCTGTTGAGCGCAGGGTGGATGTCGCCGGAAGAGTGAGCGCAGCGCGGCATGCAAGTACGGATACTACTTGCTCAAACACAGGCGGCGGGTACCGGCCGGATAATTCCCCTCAATGCGGTATCAGGCAGTCAGGCCGCGTCGAGTTTACGAACCGCGGGAATATCGCTGGGCCCGACGGGCCGAAATTGCTCGTGTGCAAGCGTTACAAGAGCTTGCGTATGACCCGAGGCCGTAACGAACTCCACTTCAATCGCATGCGGAGAATAAACGTGAACAACCGCGCCGATGTCGCCCCGTTTCAGGCCATACCTCGACAGATCGGTTTCCAACACAACGGTGTCTAGTTCTTTAACACTCACGACTTAATCCTCCGGATACGCCGTTACGAAGCGCGGGACGCTTTCATTAGCAAGTATAATCTATACAGTCGTGACACCAAACGTGCGGGCGCTTGGCCCCATAATTCGGCCGCGGATGATGTACTTTGTGCCGTATTCAGTCCGTTGGACCACCTCGGCACTTTCGGAAAGCAGCGAACAAAGATCGTCGGCTAACATTTCCCAGCCACCTTGACGTATCCCTGTGACCGAAAAAAGGCGGCTTTGTAGCGGCCAATCGGATGTGTCGGCGACAGCAGATAATCCCTGACCTTCTCCGGAAGAATTACCGCAGCGCCGGCGTTGGGTAACTTCATACTTTGGATTGTAACCGGCGTTCCCGATAAGGTCGATCCGCAGACGGGGTGACACAGACCAAAGTCATCATCCGTGGATTCAAACCAAAAACTCGACTTGCCCTTCATCGACGTTCGCCAACACCGGCACGCGCGCTATCAGCGGCATTGGCAGCAGCGACTGCAACGTGGCGACGTTGTCCTCCTGCCGGTCCATGCCGGCCGGCAACTCGTTCGCGACCCAGCCGACGCAGTTCAGTCCGTCGTGCGCGATCGCTTCGGCCGTCAACTGCGCGTGGTTCAGGCAGCCGAGCCGGAGGCCGACGACGAGAATCACCGGCAGGTGCACCAGCTTTGCGAGATCGGCGACGCCGAAGCCGGGCGCGAGCGGCACCCGCCAGCCGCCGACACCTTCGACGACGACGCAGTCGGCGGCGCTGCACAGGCGCCGGTACGCGGCTTCGATGCGCGCCGGTTCGATCGCAATACCGGCCTCGGCCGCCGCGAGATGCGGCGCGATCGGCGGCGCGAACGCGTAAGGATTCACATCGTCGTAGGCGCAATCGAGGTTCGCAGAGTGCGTCAGCGCGAGTACATCGTCGTTGCGCAAGCCTTCCGGCGTTTCGACTGCACCGCTCGCAACCGGCTTCATGCCGGCGACGCGCAACCCGCGCCGCGCGAGCGCGCGAATCAGCAGCGCCGAAACGGTGGTCTTGCCGATCTCGGTATCGGTACCGGTCACGAAATAACCTCTAGTCTCCATGTCGCTCCCGCTTCAACATCCGCCGCAATTCATCCGGCGCAATCTCACCCTGTTGTGCAAGCACCACGCGCTCCAGCGGCAGCGGCGCCCAGGCGGTGCCGTAAACCAATTCCCAGGTCGCCGGCAGCCGGCCGTCGGTGCGGTGCTTCTCATAGGCGCGGGTGAATTGCGCATACCGCGCCTTGCCGGTCAGGCCGCGGCTGCGGCCGGCGACCGCGTTGTGCGCGCCGAGCGTTTTCAGGTCGTGCAGCAATCCGCCAACGTTCATATAAGTGAGTGTGATGCGCTCGACGTCGATCACCGGTTCGGCGAATGTCGCCTGCACCAGTGCATCGCCAATCTCGTGCATGTCGATGAAGCGGCTGACGTGCGGCGCGGCGTCGACTTCGACCCACGCGGCGCGCAGCTCCTTGAGCGTGTCGGGGCCGAACGTCGAGAAGATCAGCAAGCCGTGTTGCTTCAACACTCGCCGGAATTCTTCGAAAGCCCGCCGGGGCGTATCGAGCCATTGCAGCGCGAGGTTGGAAAAGACGAGATCGAAGGTTCCGTCGGCGAACGGCAGCGCCTCGATGTCGCCGCAAGTCCGCTCGCCGGATGCGCGCGCGACCATGCCCTCGGCGAGATCGAGGGCCACCACTTGCGCGGCCGGATAGCGTTCCGCGAGCGCGCGCGTCGCAAAGCCGGTGCCGGCGCCGGCATCGAGGATGCGGGCCGGCTTGAGTGTCGTGAAGTCGAGCCGCTCCAGCAGCCGCGCGCCGACCTCGCGTTGCAGCACCGCGACCGCGTCATAACCGGCGGCCGCGCGGTCGAATGCGCGGCGTATCGCGGCGCGATCAAGCTGCGCGGGATTAAACGCGTTCATGCCGCTACGGTCGCCGCGTCAATCCAGCGAACGAAAGCGGCCGGATCGGATAAAAACGGCGCGTGCGCAGCGCCGGGCATTGCGGTGAATTCGCCGTCCAGCGCCGCGGCCAGCGCGCGGGCCGCCGCCGCCGGCGTCAGCCGGTCGTGCGCGCCGGTAAGTACCTGCACCGGTGCGGATATTTCGCCCAGCCGGGCGCGCAAATCGGCGGTCTCGAGGATCCGCAGTCCGGTGACGAGGCCTGCGCGATCGGCGCCGACGCGGCCCAGTACCATCGCGCGCAAGGCCCGCAATACAGCCGTGCCGGAGGTTCCGCCGAGTGTTTGCAGGATCAGGAATTTCTCGACGGTACGGCGCCAGTCGGCTTCGAGTTCGGCAGCGAATTGCGCCAGCATTTCCGGTGCGACCGCGTGCGGCCAGTCGGGCGCGGTCACGAAGCGCGGCGTCGTCGCGACCAGGAACAAGCGCTCGATTGCAACCGGCTTTTGCAACGCAGCGGCGAGCGCGATCATGCCGCCGAGCGACCAGCCGAGCCACCGCGCGCGCGGCGGTGCGACTGCAAGGCAGGCATCGGCCCAGGCATCGAGGCCGCCTTCCACCGGCGGACTTTCGCCGTGTCCCGGCAGATCGATGACGATGCAGCGAAACCGCGGCGCCAGCAGCGGTACCAACGTGTCCCAGACTCCGCCGTGCAGGCCCCAGCCGTGCAGCAGCACGAGCGGCTGGCCCTGTCCTGTTTCGATCGTGTTTAATCGCATCGCATCCGCTACCGCTGCCTTATCCCCTCTCCCTCAGGGAGAGGGTGAGGGGAATAAATTGGCGTTTGCGCCAGCGCGTCGAGCAGCCGGTCAACATCCGCTTCGTTGTGTGCCGCCGAAAGCGTAATGCGCAGCCGCGCGGTGTCGGCCGGCACCGTCGGCGGCCGGATGGCGGTGACGAGAATGCCGGCCGCTTCGAGCGCAGCGCTCGCCGCGACGGCGCGTTTGGCACTGCCGACGAGGAGCGGCTGGATGGGCGTGCGCGACGGCAGCAGGCTGAGGCCCAACTGCGAGGCACCGGTTCGAAAGCGCTCAATCAGCCGCGCCAGATGTGCGCGCCGGTCGTCCGCAGTGCGCACGAGTTCGAGCGCCTTGAGCGTCGCGACCGCGAGCGCCGGCGGCGGTGCAGTCGTGTAAATGTAGGTGCGCGCGTGCTGGACCAGCGTTTCGATCAGCGTTTCGCTGCCGGCGACGAACGCGCCGAAAGTACCGAAAGCCTTGCCAAGTGTACCCACCAGCACCGGCACCGCATCAAGATCGAGATTCGCGGCGGCGACGCTGCCGCGGCCTTCGGGACCAAGGATGCCGATGCCATGTGCATCATCGACCGCGAGCCACGCGTGGTGCGCGGCGGCTGTCTGCGCGAGTGCCGCGAGCGGCGCCGAATCGCCGTCCATGCTGAAGACGCCGTCGGTCAGAACCAGTCGCTTGCCGGCACCGGCCGATTCCAGGCGCCGCGCAAGCGCGGCGAGATCGTTGTGCGCGTAGCGCATGAGGCGCGCGCCCGAAAGCAGCGCGCCGTCGAGCAGCGAGGCGTGGCTCAAGCGGTCGGCCACAACGCAGTCACCGCGGCCGGCGAGCACGGCGGCCACCGCCAGATTCGCCATGTAGCCGGTCGAAAACAGCAATGCGCGCGGCCGGCCGGTGAACTCGGCCAGCGCCGCTTCGAGCGCCTCGTGCGCCGA
>DASSOO010000012.1:0-3682 GCA_035700455.1 Gammaproteobacteria bacterium | reverse complement strand
GAGCCGACGGGGTTGTAGGGGTCCAGCAGCGCCACGACTGGCTGGCCTTCGCTCATTCTGGATTCGACGATTGCGCGGGTGATGCGCTCACACGCCATGTCCGCGAGCTGCCGGTACATCAACTGGGCAGGATAAGTGCCGCCGGTGCACACGAGGCAGTTATCCAGCCATTCCCGTGTGATGCGCTTTAACTGGCCGAACAGACCGAGCCGCACGTTCTGGTCCGGGTCGCGCCATTTGGTGTAAAGCAGCCGTTGCGTGAGATTCATCAGCAGCGTCGAACGCCGCAAATCGCCGGTGTGGACGAGATCGAGATCCACGCCTTCGCCGATGATGCCTTCGTTGCGGGTTCGGGTTGGGCCCACCAGATCGGGGGTCAACCGGAGTACTGAATCATCATCGAATTTCGCGGTCAGGCGGTCTTCCGGCAATTCGACCCGATAGCCTGCAACGCGGGGGAAACGAATTTCCAGTGCGTCGCGTTCGGGGCGCACGGCTTTTACCTGTACGGTTTCGCGCGGCGGCTGCGGCGGCGCGACGACGGGTTTGGCGGTGAAGTCGAACGGCACGCCCAGCACGTCGGCGTATTCGACGTTGAACAGCCCTTCCGCATTCAGCTCGTAGGATTGCCGCCGCAGCGCGCGGCCAACCACTTGTTCGCACAATAGCTGGGTGCCGAATGCGCGCACGCCGAGCACGTGGGTGACGGTGTTGGCGTCCCAGCCTTCGGTAAGCATCGAGACCGACACCACGCAGCGCACCGATCCGCCCAGGTGGCCGGCTTTGCCGACCGTGTTCATCACTTCCCGCAGCAGATCCTGGTCAGTGAGCTTGTCGGCTGCGTGCGGATCGTTGGCGCGTTCGATGACTTCGCGCTTGAAGCGCTCCAGCTCGGGGGCTGCCATGTTGCGAAAACCGGCATCGAGCGCATCGCCGGACTCGATCTGCTCGCTGTCGATCAACAGGGTGCGCGGGCGCGCGCGTCGGTTGCCGTAATCGTCGAAGTTGGAAAACAGCGGCAGCTTGCCCGGAAAAGGCGGCGGGACTGTGCCGTCTTCCGCAGGTTCGTGTTCGAAGCCGGAGATGTAGTCGTAAACCAGCTTCGATACGGAAGTGTTCTGACACACAACGATAAAGCAGGGCGGTACGTTGATGCCGGCTTTTTGCCACAACTCGAATGTCTTTTCGTAGTGGCCGTACAGCGCGTCCAGCGCGGTCTGGAGTTTGACCGGCAGATCGAGCGGGCTCAACGTCTTCGCCTTGCCGCGGCCCTTCTTCGGCATGTCCTTGCGGATGTTGTCCCAGAGGTTGCGATAAACGGGAACGTCGCCGCCGGAAATGTTCTGTGAAACCGGCACACGCGGCAGCTTGACGATGCCGCATTCGATGGCGTCCATCAGCGAGAAGTCGCTCATGGTCCACGGGAACAGGGTGCCTTCGGCGTAGCCCGAACCGCGCAGGAAAAACGGCGTGGCCGACAGGTCCATCACGCGGCTGATGCCGAGTTTGCGATTGACCGCTTCGAGGCCCGAGATCCAGACCCGCGCAGCTTCGTTGTTGTCCTTGGCTTCGTCCCTGGCGTCGCCTTTCAGTTCATCGATTTCATCCGAATCGGGTTTTTCGCGATAGCAGTGGTGGGCCTCGTCGTTGATGACGAGGATGTTCTTCGTGCCCATGAGGCCGGGCATCACGCGCTGGATCATCTGGCCTTCGGTTTCCAGCGTCTGCAAATCCGCTCCCGTGCGGCCCTTGAGCAGCGCGCGTCCGCCGGCCGACAATTCCATGCGTTCGCGCAGCTTGAACGCGTGGTAATTCGTGATGATGATCCTGGCCTTCTCGATGTCGCCAAGCATCTCCGGCGGTATCAGTTCGCGGTCCCGGTAATAGCTGTCCGGATCGTTGGGTTGCAGTACGCGCAAACGATCGCGGATGGTGATGCCGGGAGTGACCACGAGAAAGCCGCGGCTGAAACGTTTGCTCCCCGGACGCCGCAATGCGTTGACGGTCTGCCACGCGATCAACATGGCCATGACTGTGGTCTTGCCGGCGCCGGTCGCGAGTTTGAGGGCGAGACGCATCAGTTCCGGATTCGCGTCGTGGCTGGCGTTGGCCATGTGCTCCAGAATGACTTTGCCGTCCTTGCCGATTTCCGGAGCGGCCTCAGTCAGCCAGATCGCCGTCTCGGCGGCTTCGATCTGACAGAAGAACGGACGCAGATTGCTGAACCGATGATGGCGCCAGTATCGCAGGAGCCGGGCAGTTTCGGGCGTGACATGCCACTGCGATTCGGGCAATTCGCGCCAGCGATCCACCTGAGCGCGCACCTGGCGAATGATCGCGGCCTGCGCGTACTGCTGGCTGTCAGTCGAAAGTCCCTGGTCGTCACCGAGCGCGAGGCCACGCTGCAGGGCCTGGCCACGTTGCCGGCGCGGCTTGGGGATGGGCGTGATGAAATCCGCGGGGCGGCGGGTTTCTATGATTTTCTGGGTCGGCTGACCGGTGTCGTCGAGTTCCCAGTACCGTTTCGGATACTCGTACGGCGAGTTCAAAATCGGGTGTTCAAAAAAGTGATTATTATCTTGTGCCATCTATCGTTTTTGTCGTGTTGCCGACCGAGGTTATGCCCCGTAGGTAGCGACTCCACACGCGTCCGAATGGCGGCCGCGTGCCCCTCTGCACCGTGATGATAATCACTCTGGCGCGATCTGAGTATACTTTTGGGCCAAATTCGTGACTGCGGCGGCAATAGCCCTGCAATCCATATACTTTTTCGGGCCTTTCATCGCGAGCATCCGATGGGCATGCAAACAAAATACCGCCGTAAGCAAGGACTTCGGCTGATTGAAACCCTTGCGCCAGGCTGAATGAGGTCTGTAATTAAAACGGGCGCGGTACCGTCATCTCACAGCCCATCGTGAAACAGCAGTTCGACGTCGATGCGCTCGCCGCTTCTCACGCGGCTGATCGCATGCTTGAGGCGGACGCGGTAATGGCCGTTGCTGCCTTTGCACGGACGGTGAGCGACGGGAATGATTGCGGCGTCGCCCTGGCGCAGTGGCAGCACGATCGGGCGCGATTGCATGCGCGGGCGCTGCTCGGTCATTACGAATTCGCCGCCGGTGAAGTCGTGTTCCGGTTCGGACAACAGCAGAATCAGTTGCAGCGGGAAGATGCAATCACCGTCTGCGTTGTGATGCAGTGTCTGGTAGTCCGCTTCGCGCAGGCGGCTGATCGCGGACAGCGGGCGCGACTGGCCGGCATCGCGGCATTGTCGCTGAAAATCCTTGAATTCGGCGAGGTATCGTTCATTCGAGTCCAGCATCTCGTTCCAGCGGTTCGCGATCGGCGCCAGCCGCTGATAGAAAGCGGTGCGCAGACCGGCAAGCGGTTCCGGCAATGGCTGCGCCAGAAAGAACAATTCGCCGCGGCCGCCGTCCATCGCGTCCAACGTGACGCGATCCGCAGCGGCCGATTGATCCATGAGTGCTGCGAGGGAGCGACATTGTGCACGGCCGAGAAGTCCGGGCAGCACGACGTTGCCCTGACTGCCGAGCTGATGCGCAATGTCGTTCCAGTCGAGCGCGTCGATGCGATTCACTGCGATCGAAATTTTGCCTCCTTTTTGACTGACTGCTTTCAACCGGCTTTGCGAAACGTGAAGTTGATGCGCACGCTTCCGAGT
>DASSOO010000011.1:0-4774 GCA_035700455.1 Gammaproteobacteria bacterium | reverse complement strand
CGATGCTCGTCATCGTGCTTGGCCCGCTGATCGCGTTCCTGATTCGCTTCGTCAGCGCGCGGTTTCGCCGCTACAGCCGGCGTATCCAGGATTCGATGGGCGACGTGACGCGGTTGACCGAGGAGGTCATCACCGGCCAGCGCGTGGTGAAAATCTTTGGCGGCCACGAATACGAGAACCAGCGTTTCGAAACCGTCAACGAGCGCAACCGCTATCTCAACGTCAAACTGGCCGCGACGAATGCCGGCTCAAGTCCCGTTGTCCAGCTGATTGCGGGCATCGGCATCGCCGCGATCATTTATCTCGCGACCAGTGGCGCGGTCCTGCACACGATAACGGTCGGCAGTTTCGTATCGTTTCTGAGCGCGATGCTGCTGCTGATGGCGCCGCTGAAGCATTTGACGCAGGTCACCGCACCGCTGCAGAAAGGCATTGCGGCGGGCCACAGTATCTTCGAACTGCTCGACAGCGATTCGGAAGATGCCGGCGGACCGTTCGCGATCGAACGGGCGCGCGGCGACATCGAATACCGTGGCGTGCGTTTTGCCTATGATCCGGCCAAGGGCGACGTGCTTGCCGGTGTGTCGTGCCGCGCCGAGGCGGGGCAAACGCTGGCGTTGGTCGGCCACTCCGGCAGCGGCAAGACGACGCTCGCAAACCTGCTGCCGCGCTTTTACGATCCGCGCGAGGGCGCGGTGCTGCTCGACGGGCGCGACCTGCGTGAGTATCGGCTCAGCGACCTGCGCCGCCAGATCGCACTTGTCAGCCAGGACGTGACACTGTTTGACGATACGCTGGCGAGCAATATTGCCTACGGCGTCATGGGTGATGTCGATCGCGCGCAAATCGAGGCGGCAGCCGAGGCCGCGCATGCGATGGAATTCATTCGCGCGCTGCCGGACGGTCTGGATACACTCGTCGGCGATCGCGGGCTGCTGTTGTCCGGCGGCCAGCGCCAGCGCGTCGCTATCGCGCGCGCGCTGCTCAAGAACGCACCGATCCTGATTCTCGACGAAGCGACATCCGCGCTCGATACGGCGTCGGAGCGCCACATCCAGCAGGCGCTCGAGGAACTGATGCGCGGACGTACCACGCTGGTCATCGCGCATCGGCTGTCGACGGTCGAGAAAGCCGACTCGATCGTCGTGCTCGATCGTGGGCGTGTCATTGAAACCGGCACGCATCACAGCCTGCTCGAGGCCAACGGCGTTTATGCCGGTCTTTACCGGATGCAATTCCGCGAGCCGGAAGCAGTCGGCGCCTATGTCCCGCCGGCGCCTTGAATCCACTCTCACCGGTATCTGGTTCTGCCCGGGACCGCCGGCGCTGATCCTGCGGCCGCTCGCGGCACTCTTCGGTTTCCTCAGCAGCCTGCGTCGCGTTCTCTACCGCCACCGGATCCTGCCGGTGCGGCATCCGGGCGTGCCGGTCGTCATCGTCGGCAACATTGCCGTCGGGGGCAGCGGCAAGACGCCGTTTACAATCTGGCTTGCGCGCGCGCTCGCGGCACGCGGTATACGTTGCGGTATTGTCACGCGCGGCTACGGCGGCCATTCGCGCCTGTGGCCGCAGGAGGTCACGCCGCAGTCATCGGCTGCTTCGGTTGGCGATGAGGCCTTGCTGCTCGCGCGCGAAACCGGTTGCCCGGTCATCGCGGCACCCGACCGCGCCGCTGCCGCAACGCGGCTGCGCGAGCATAACGACGTTCAACTGATTCTCAGCGACGACGGCTTGCAGCATTACGCGCTCGGTCGCGACTTCGAAATCGCGCTCGTCGACGGTGCCCGCGGCCTCGGCAACGGCTGCCTGCTGCCCGCCGGGCCGCTGCGTGAGCCGCCACGGCGTCTCGACGAAGTGGACTGCGTTGTCGTCAAGCGCGGCGACGGTTATCGACGCGCCGATGCAATTGACATGACGCTTGAGCTCGGGGCTGCGCAACGGCTTGGCAGCGGCGAGACGAGGGCGCTTGCAGCATTCACCGGTGCACCGGTGCACGCGGCCGCCGGCATCGCCGATCCAGAGCAGTTCTTTGCCGCGTTGCGCGCCCGCGGACTCGAGGTGATCGCGCATCCGTTTCCGGATCATGCGCCGCTTACGGCTGCCGATTTGCAGTTTGACGACGATCTGGCGGTACTGATGACCGCAAAGGATGCCATCAAGCTGCCGCCGCTCGATACCGCGAACCTGTGGGTCGTACCCGCCGGCGTACGCGTTGCCGATAGCGATGCCGAAGCGCTGCTGACGCGTATCGCCGCACTGGTATCATAGCGACGGATCTTCACGGGATTTATCAATGGACAAGAAATTGCTCGACATTCTCGCCTGTCCGGTCTGCAAAGGCCCACTGGTATACGAGCAGTCGGCCAACGAATTGATCTGCAAGGTCGACCGGCTGGCGTACCCGATTCGCGACGACATCCCGGTGATGCTCGAAGAGGAAGCGCGCGCACTCGAACCGGACGAAGAAGTTTGAAGTTCCACGTTGTGATCCCGGCGCGTTTCGCTGCGGAGCGCCTGCCGGGCAAGCCGCTGGTTAAAATTGCCGGGCGCGCGCTCGTCGAACGCGTCTACGAACGCGCAGCCGGGAGCGGCGCAGCCGACGTGGCGGTCGCGACGGACGACGACCGAATCGCCGCAGCCTGCCGCGACTTCGGCGCGAGTGTTGTCATGACACCCGCTGAACTCGCGAGTGGCACCGACCGCGTGGCCGCGGTCGCCGTCGCGCATGGCTGGCATGAAGACGAAATCGTCGTGAACGTACAAGGCGATGAACCGCTGATGCCGCCGGCGTTAATCGACGCTGCGGCTGCGCTGCTGGAAGAAGATACAGAGGCCGGCATCGGCACGTTGGCCGCGCCGCTGGAGGAGGCTGAATTCACCGACCCGGCCGCCGTCAAAGTCGTGTGCGACCGGCGCGGACGGGCGCTTTATTTCAGCCGCGCGCCGATTCCCGCCAGCCGCTCCGGCGCCTGGCCGACGCCGCGTCTGCGGCACATCGGGCTGTATGCATATCGGGTCGCGACGCTGGCCCGACTGGCTGCGCTGCCGCCGTGCCCGCTGGAAATGACCGAGCGGCTGGAACAGTTGCGTGCACTGTGGAATGGCATTGCAATCGCGGTCGCGGTTGTCGATGCGGCACCGCCGGGCGGCGTCGATACGCCTGCCGATGTCGAACGCGTCGAGCGTTTGATCGCGGCTGGCGCTTCTTGAGATTATTTATCAATAGTTATTGTAAGTGAATAATATTTCGGTACTTTTTGTCTGTATGGGCAACATTTGCCGGTCGCCTACCGCTGAAGCTGTGTTTCGCAAGCGATTGGCCGAGCGGGCCCCGGAACTGGAAGTCGAGATCGATTCGGCCGGCACGCATTCCTATCACATCGGTTCGGCGCCGGACGAGCGTTCGCAGGCAGCGGCGCGCGAGCGCGGCATTGACCTGAGCGGGCTACGCGCGCGCGTCGTTGGCGATCAGGATTTCGCCCACTTCGATTACATCCTGGCGATGGATGAGGCGAATCTCGAATATCTGAAGGCGATGTGTCCGCCCGAATTTCAGCGGCGGCTTGGTCTTTTTCTGGATTATGCACCGCAGTCCGGCGAGCGCTCCGTGCCCGACCCATATTACGGCGGCGGGCATGGCTTCAACCACGTGCTCGATCTGGTGGAGCAGGCAAGCGACGGCCTGATTGCGCACCTGCGCAAGCGGCAAGCCGCGGCCGTCGTTGTCGGCGGCCGCAGAAAAGATTGACTGAGGAAGGCTCTGGAACCAATGGCCTGAGGTTGCTCTAACGCCGAATCCCGAATCCCGAATCCCGAATCCCGAATCCCTTATTCTTCTCCCGCCGATTCCCGCCCATGGTGCTGCTCGTAAATCTCGCGCAGCCCGGCTGCGGGCGGTGTGGCTGCGCCGGGCGTTGCTTGGGCTGGCTTCGGCGCCGGAGGTGCATCGCTGCCGTTGGGCTTGACCGATCTTGTCTGTTCCGGTTCCACAGATGGCATAGCCGTTTTCTGGGCAGGCGCCGGCTCGCGTGGAGTCTCGAATTGCTCAAATTCTGACTGGCGCGGCTCAGCCGGAGCCGGCGCGCGAGGCATGGCTTCCGGCTGCGCGTGATCCGGCCCCTCGGTGCGTGGCTCGGCGCCATGCGTGGCATTCGGCTGAGCGTTCGACGGGTTTGCCGCGGTACCCGCTCCGGTTTCGCCGCGGTTACGCCGCCGGCGCCGGCCCCCGCGTCGGCCGCGCCGCGTACTGCGGTTGGGATGGGCGCTCTTCTGGCCGTTGTCCGTCGGTGTCGCTGACGGTGCCGCTTCGCTATTCGAGTTGCTGCCGGCTGCCGGTGCGGGTTTCGCTTCCTCGCGTGCGGGGGATTCGGCCCGTGCCGGTCGCGCAGATTGCGGACGTGCCGGCTGCTGCTTCGCCGGGCGGGCAGCGCGTCCGTTGCCGGCACTGCCTCCATTGCCACTGCGGCGGGTATCCTGGCGCGAATGCGAACGATCCCGTTCCTGGCGTCGCGGCCGCTCGGGGCGGCTGTTACGTCGCGGGCGGCTCTTCGTCGCGGATGGCTTCGCCGGTGCCGCTGCCGGGGCAGGGGCGAACAGCAGTGCCCACAGACGCGCGAACAGGCCCCCGCGTGCCGGTTTCCGCTGGCGCGGAGCTGCGGTCGGCGGCACCGGGGTTGCCGGCGCGATACTTTTCACTGCCGGTTCTTCGTGCGCTACATTGCGCTGCGTGCCGTATTCGGCGGCAGCCGGTGCCGGCGTGGCGGCCATTTGATAG
>DASSOO010000010.1:0-8555 GCA_035700455.1 Gammaproteobacteria bacterium | reverse complement strand
GAGGCGGAAGCCGCCGTTCGCCGGGCGTTGACGGTGGCGCGCGCCGATCCCCATGCAAACCTTGTCGCGGCGCGTATCGAGCGTCGTACCGGCCGTCACGATGCGGCGATGACGCGTCTGCGGCGGTTGGAGAAAGCGGCTGTCCCGCCGGCGCGCGCAATCGAAATCCGGTTCGAGCTGGGCCAGCTCGCCGACCATGGCGGCGATACGGCAAGCGCGTTCGAATATTTTGCCGCCGCCAACCGTCTCCAGTTTGACCAGACGGCCGGTGCCGAAGAACGGCGGCGCGAGTACCTGCGCGAAATCGACGCGTTGCGCAGCCAATTTACGCCGGAGTGGGTGTCGACGTGGCAATCGATTGCGGCGCCGTCCGCGGACGCGCCGGTTTTTCTCGTCGGCTTTCCGCGCTCGGGCACAACGCTGCTGGACACGATGCTCGCGGGTCATCCGCGGCTTGCGGTCATGGAAGAATTGCCGACCACGTTGCGGCTCAAGGAATGCGCCGAAACCTTGCCGGGCGGTTATCCCGCCGCGCTCGCGAATTGCAGCGCAGCCGAAATCGCCCGGCTACGTGAGACTTATTTTGCCGCGGCGCGAGACGGCGCGCCGTTGCAAGACGGCCGCCGGCTGGTCGACAAAATGCCGATTGCGATGGTTCACGCGGGCCTGGTACATCGTGTATTCCCGGACGCACAATTCATTTTTGCCGTCCGCCATCCTTGCGACGTCGTTCTGAGCTGCTTCATGCGCCATTTCGAAATGAACGCGCTCGGCGTCAATCTGTGCAGTCTCGAGCACATCGTCGCGCTCTACGAGCGGGCAATGGGCCTGTGGCTGACGTATGCGGAGTTGTTGCCGCTGGCGGTCCACCGCGTGCGTTACGAAGACGTGGTCGCCGACCGCGGCGCTGCGCTGCGCGGGCTGTGCGAATTCCTCGGCCTTGAATGGCACGACGCAATGATCGACAACGTCGCACTCGCCCGGCAGCGCGGCAAGGTCAACACGCCGAGCTATCAGCAGATCGCCGAGCCGATTTACCAGCGGGCGAAATACCGCTGGCAGCGCTACCGGCGCGAGCTGTCCGGAATTGAGGACAGACTCGCGCCTTTCATCGAGCGCTTCGGTTACGCCGCTACTGAATCGACTGCCCCGACGGCGCCTTTCCCTGGTGGGCGACCACTTCCCGGTTGACGACATCCTTGATGAACGTCGCCATCTCGGGCCCGATCCTGAAATTGACGATCGAATTGGGGTTGACGTAGGCGCCGCAATCGACCGGTACGCCCAGAAACGCCCATGCCGCATCGACCTCGGTCTGGAAGTCGTAGCCGTCGCCGCGCGGCTCAAATGCCTCGGCGCGCTCGCGGCTTGTGAATATCGCCAGCATCGCGCGCTCGGTGTCGGAACCGTCGGTGACGAACATCATGCTGGTGCCGGACGGCGGTTGCCCCTGGCCGTCCCATTGCTTGTTCAAAATAACGTAGACCTTGGAGTTGACCAGCGTTTCGAGCGCCTTGCTCTTGCGCTCGCGGTCGTCGCCGCTTTCGGCGATCATCCGTTCGAGTTCGTTGTACGGTTCGCTTTCGTCCGTCATCGTTTGTCCTGTCAGGTTGCGATGGAAGAAGAGGGCTTGTCTTTCAGCACCGGTGCGAGCGCTTCAAGCAACGGCCCGAGGTGCTTTTCGTACCGGCGCCAGCGCTCTACCGAGCTCTTGTAGATCGGCTGGCGCACCTGGTAGAGGCTCGCGGTGCGTACGCGGCTGCTGTTCTCGTGGAAGCGCAGGCAGGCATCGTCCCACGGAAGGCCGCAATACTCGATGATGCGCCGTGCCTGGGTTTCGAAATCCTCGACGACGTCTTCGTAGCGTACCTCAAGCGCGCGGCCTTCCGGCAGTACCTCGAGCCAGTGGCGCATGAGTTTGTCGTACATCACGTAGAACGTGCCCATGTCGGCGAGGTCGTAGCTGAAGTGGTGCCCGACGGTAAACAGCCGGTTGAAGCAGCTCACGCAGGTATCGATCGGGTCGCGCCGCACGAAAATGAGCGGTGCGCGCGGGAACAGCGTGTGGATCAGGCCGGTCATGACGACGTTGCCGGGCAGCTTGTCGGTGATGTGCGGGCTGTCGGGGGCCAGTGCCTGCAGCCGGCGCAGGTAATCGTCGCCGATCTGTCTTAGCTGCGCGTCGTCCAGGCGTTCCAACTGGCCCGGCACGTCGACGTCTTCCACGACGCCCTGCGTGAGCACGTCGATGGACTGGTACAGCGCCTTGACCTCGCCGGCGCCGTGCACCTGCGGATGGCTGGCGATGATCTGCTCGATCAGCGTCGTTCCCGAACGCGACAAGCCGAGGATAAAGATCGGTACCGTCGAATCCGATCCCGCCTCGCTGTGCCGCTCGAACATACCGGCGTCGAACACGCGGCACATGTCCTCGAAGAACGCCGCCTGGCGCTCGGACGAGTAAGGCATGCTTTCGCGCTTGAGCCGGTTGCCGGCGGTGAAGCGCTCGAATGCGCGATCGTATTCGCCGATGTCTTCGTACGCTTTGCCGAGCGCGAACTCGAGCAGCACTGCGTCGTCGCGGCTGAGCTTCGCGATGTTGTCGTGCAGCTTTTCCAGCGCCTGCAATTCCGCGTCGTCGCGCGCCATGCGCCTTACTGTGGTCAAGTTGAAATGCGGCTGGCAGTTGCGCGGGTTGATGGCGATCGCTTTGCGGTATTGCTCCGCGGCCGCATCGAATTCCCCGCGATTGCTGAGAACGATGCCGAGCGTATTGTAGGCGTCCGCGAAGCGGCAATTCAGTTCCAGCGCTTTTTCCGTGCATTCGCGGGCGGCGTCCTGGTCGCCGAGCTCGATGAAGCCCATCGCGGCCTGATGATGCAGATTGGCGCTTTGCGGGTGATACGCGAGCATTTCGCGATAACACGCTGCCGCCGCCTCCGTGTCGCCGAGTTCGGCATGCAGCTCCGCAAGTTTTGTCTGGACTTCCGGATAATCCGGCTGCAATTCAAGTGCGCGCCGATAGGCCTCGACCGCTTCCGGATAGGACTTGCGCTCGCGCAGCACGCCGGCGAGGTTGCGGTGGAAGAGGGCGGAGTCCGGGCGCAGCTCGATCGAACGGCGCATCAGGTCGATGCCGGCATCCGACTGCTTGAACTGGTGTGCGACCAGGCCGAGGAAATGCAGCGCTTCCGGATTTTCCGGATCTGCCACCAGCACGCGGCGGTAGATTTGTTCGGCTTGCGCAATTTTCTCGTGCTCGTCCTGCTTGTGCAGCGCGAGCGCGTACTGCATCGCTTCGGCGATGGTGTTGAACGGCAGCCCGGCGTCGCGCAACCGGCCGGCATCATTGGAAGGGTTATCGATCACCGGCGAGTTCATGCGCTCTCCGCCGGCGACGGGTAGCCGAAGTATTCGATGTACGGCTGGAGAATTTCCAGCACGGGCTCCATCTGCTTGCGGTATCGCAGCCAGCGAAAACGGGCTTCCCGGTAAACCGGCCGGCTGACCTGGTGATAGCTCGGATTCCGTATCATGCCGCGGGACGTGGCATGGTCGACGTGATCGAGCGCTCGATCGTTCCAGGGAGCGCCGGCGAAGGCAAGCAGGCGGCGCAGTTCAGCTTCGGTATTTTCGACCAGATCCTCGTAGCGGATACGGTGATACTGAATGGGCAATATCGAAATGTAGTGCCGCCACAGATCCATGACCTGTACGTACAGCTTTGCGGCATCGACGATGTCGTGAAAATGCAGTGTGCTGGCGGCGCGCGAAAAGTTCTGCATGAAGCAGCTCAGAACGACGTCGCACGGGTGACGTACCGCCAGAATGAACTTTGCGTCCGGCATCACGCGATAAATGATGCCTGCGTTCAGGATGTTAAACGGGTTCTTGTCGAGCAGCAGCGCATCGTCGCGGCGCTGCACGTAACGGTCCACCGTCTCAAAGTACGTGCTGCGCAAAGTTTTGAACTGCTCTGAATTCAACTCTTTCAGCCCGCCTTCGGGCTCGGCGGCACTGCTGCCGGGCAATGTGTCGATTGCCCGGAAAAGCTCGATCGTCGTCGGCTTTTCTTCGAGCACGTCGAAGCCGCCGTGGGCGCCGAGCATGGTGTCGAGAAGCGTCGTGCCGGAGCGGGGCATGCCGATCAGGAACAGCGGCGGGCGGTAATCGCGCTCGCTCGTGTCCTCCGACCAGCTCGCGATCCACTCGGGCGAGAAAGTCGACCGCAGTCGGCGGATGCGATCCGGCAGCGCGTTGATATCGGCTTCGGTCGGCCGCCACCGGCTGCGCATGACGGCATTGGCTGCCGCGAAATGGGCGAATGCAGCGTCGGTGTCGCCCTGGGCGTCCCGGATGAGGCCCATCTGCGATTCGTAGTGATTCTCCCTGTCGTACGTGCCCGTCTTGGTGCTGGCTTGCAGCGCCTTCAGGTTGCGGATCGCGTTTTCGAGGTTGCCGCGGCGCCGCTCGAGCTTGGCGGCCACCAGGTACAGATCGGGATACTCCGGATCGATCGCAAAGCCGGCTTCGAGTTCCGCCGCCGCCTTGTCCAGGAGATTCATCTGTTCGTACATGTCGGCGAGGTCGGCGCGAATGGCGCTTGCCCCCGGCGCGAGTTCCAGTGCCCGGTGAAACGCTTCGGCCGCTTCGTCTTCGCGGCTCGACTCGAGCAATCGCAAGAACCGGCCAAGGTTCGCCTGAGCTTCGGCGCTTTCCGGGTTCAGCGTCACAACCCGCTGCAGCAGAGTTTCGGCTTCCTCGACGGCATTCGGGCTGCCCAGCTTCTGCAGCGCGAGCGCCAGGTTGTGGATGAAACGCTGGTCGGTAGGATCAATTTCGAGCGCGCGGCGAAAAGCGGCAACGGCTTCGGGGAAACGCTTGAGCCCCATGAGCGCGTTGCCGTAGTTGAAGTACACGACCGGATGTTCGGGGTCGAAGCGCAGGGCCTGCTCCATGCAGCTCAGGCTCCCGTCGTAGTCATCGCGCTCGTAAGCGAGAACCCCCAGCATGTGCCAGGCTGCACTGTGGGCCGGCACCAGTTCCACCACCCGCCGACAGGCGGATTCGGCGGCTTCGTAATTCTCAGCCGCATAATCCTGCAGTGCCGCCTCGAAAATGGCGTCCGGGCTGGTAGGGGTGTCGGCCAAGGCTTGATATAAGTCGCTCATTTACTGTCGATTCCGCTGTTCTGCGTGGGCTGGCTGGGAGGCGGCCATTATAGCGGGCTCGGCGCGCGGTGACGCAGCAATGACTGCCTCCGGCTCTACGTGTTGGGAAACACTTTTTAATTCAACCAGTTGCCCCGGGAGGCCCTGATCGAAACCGGGGATGCCGCGTCGGTCATTGTTTGTATCCTTTTAGCAACAGAATGAACCGCCAAGGTGCAAATCCGGCGAACTGGCGCCATTCTGCGGGTCGCTGCGGGCACCCTTTTCTGTCACCGAAATGCAACAACACCCTTCCATTCGGGGATTCTTGTGCTATTATTCGGATGCGTCAATGACGGAAAAAGGCTAAATAACAAGCCTTTTTCAATAACTTGACGCATGCTCCTTAAGGGCTCTGCAACACGGGGCGGCGCTGGTGCGCACGCGCCGACTGTTGTTACGTAACAACCTCTCTCAGGAGGAATCAATGGAAAATCGTAAGCTCATTAGTCAGGCAGTGCGATACGCACTGGCGGCTGGTGTTGCGGCGTCGGTAACGGGGATTCCGCTCGCTGCAAGTGCGGCTCCGGCTCCGCTGCCGCAGCCGGCCACCGCCAGTGGGGCGCAGACGCTCGGCACCATCGAGGTGACCGGTTCGCGTATTAAGCGTACCGACGTCGAGACTGCCCAGCCGGTGCTGCAGATCGATCGCCAGACGATCGAGAATACCGGTATCCAGAACGTCGGCCAGTTGTTGCAGACGATCACGTCGGCCGGTGCCGCACTGAACACCGTGTTCAACAACGGCGGCAACGGCAACACCAACGTCGACCTGCGTTACCTCGGTGCACAGCGCGTGCTGGTGCTGGTGGACGGCCACCGCATTCCGACCGGACTTAACGGCACCGTCAACCTGAACATCGTGCCGATCGCGATCGTCGACCACATCGAAGTCCTGCAGGACGGCGCTTCGGCGATTTACGGTTCGGACGCGATTTCGGGCGTGGTGAACATCATCACCCGCAAGGACTTCAATGGTGCCACCGCCAGTGCCTATTACGGCAAATGGAACGGGCAGGGCAGCTGGGACGGCGCGACGCAGGAGTTCGACTTCTCGATCGGCACCAGCAACGACCACAGCGGCGTGTTCTTCAGCTCGCAGTACTTCAAGCAGGAACCCCTGTCGGCCGGCGACCGCGACTACGCCAGCACGCCGTTTGCGGGTCTCGGCAACATCGGCGGCAGCTCGGGCACACCGCAGGGCCGCTTTATTTTTATTGCGCCCGGCAGTGTTGCGCCGGTGTCGGCACCGATCGATCCCAAGACCGGCAAGCCCGCGGATGGCCCGCTGGGTACCGGCCTCATTCAGCCTGATCCGAACGTCACGCCGCTTGGCGGTTTGACCTCGGCGCAATGCCCGACGACGGACTTCGGCAGCGACAAGCTCGGGCACTATTACGTGCCGTATTGCGACCTGACGCTGAAGACGGGCGCCACGGGCACCAGCGCGGCCGACTTCCGGCCGTTTACCGCGAACGACGCCTATAACTTCGCGCCGATCAACTACCTGTTGACCCCGCTCGAAGTGACCTCGCTGTACGTCGCCGGGCATTATGACCTGGCGCCGAACCTCACGTTCCAGTCGAACGTGATGTACAGCCATCAGGTATCGCAGCAACACCTGGCCGCGACGCCGCTGTTCATCACCCCGGGCAGCATCCAGGGCAACATTCCGGCCTCGAAGACACCGTTCGGCTTCGACCTCAACACGACGCAACCCGGCGGCGGCTACCAGATCCCGAACCTGTTCCTGATCGGCCGCCGCGAAATCGGTGCCGGCCCGCGCATCGCCAACGAGGAACGGTCGGCGTATTCGTTCGAAGGCGGCTTCGTCGGCAACTTCCTTCTCGGCAACCATGAATGGGACTGGGACGCGTCCTACGTCTTCGGCCGCGGCGTTACCCAGTCGCACTCGACGGGTCTGTTCAACACGCAGAACCTGCTGTACGCGATCGACGGCTGCCCGGATCAGGCAGTCGTTCCGGCGTCCGGTCTCGACTGCGTGCCGTACAACATGTTCAACGGCGCAGCCAACGTCACACCGGCGCAGGCGGCCTATGCGACATACCTGGAGACGTCGTTGGGCAGTATCGATCAGCGCATTTACGACGCCAACATCACGACGTCGGATCTGTTCGATCTGCCGGCCGGCGGTCTCGGCCTCGCGGTGGGTTATGAGTATCGCGAACAGAACGGCGAGTTCCTGCCAAGCGCCATCGATATCGAAGGCAACAGCAGCTCCTTTCCGACGGTAAACGTTCAGCCGACCAGCGGCCGGTACAACGTGAACTCGGCTTATGCTGAGTTGAACATTCCGCTTCTGGCGAACCTGCCGGGTGCGCGTCTGGTCAGCCTGGACTTGGCGAACCGCTGGTTCAAGTACGACACGTTCGGCAGCGGCAGCGCCGGCCGCGCAGGCCTCAAGTGGCAGCCGTTCCACGACTTGCTGCTCCGTGCCACGTGGTCGGAAGGCTTCCGCGCACCGTCGATCAGCAACTTGTTCGGCGGCCAGTTGGCGAATTTTCCGGCTGTTTCCGACCCCTGTAACGGTGGCGGTACAACGGCGATCGAGCAGACGAACTGCGCCGGCGTTCCGGCGAGCTACAATCAGCCAAACGCGCAGATCCGCGAGATCGTCGGCGGCAATCCGGACCTGCAGCCGGAAACCTCGATCTCCCGGTCGGCAGGCTTCGTGTACAGCCCGGGCTGGATGCCCGGCCTGAGCGTCAACCTCGATTACTACAAGATCGAGCTGGAGAACACCATCCAGGCCGTGGGTGAGCAGAACCTGCTCAATTTCTGCTATACCGCGACAGCCCGGTCGTTCTGTGACCGCATCACGCGGTCGGCGACCGGCGTCTTGACCCGGGTGCTCGACACAGCCACCAACATCGGCGGTACGCTGACCGAAGGCTTCGATGGCGGCATCCAGTACAAGTTCCCGTCGACCGGCTTCGGTGATTTTACCGGCAAGCTGAACTCGACCTACGTGCAGCGCTACGACCTGTTCTTCCCGACGGCAACCGGCGGACGGACAGCGACGCATGTGGCCGGCACGGGCGGTGCGGGTAACGGCTTCGGGAACGGCATTCCGCACTACAAGACCAATCTCGAAGTGGATTGGGCTTATGGCGGATTCAATGCCGCGCTGATCGGCCACTACGTGTCGCATCAGACCGAGGCATGCGGTAAGGCGGGCCACACTCCGCTGAGTCAATTCGGCGTCTGCACGTACCCCACCGACAACAAGAACAACATCGGTGCGGCAACCTGGTGGGACATCCAGGTCGGCTACGACTTTGCAGCCGCCAACACCAGCCTGACGTTTGGTGTGATCAACCTGTT
>DASSOO010000009.1:0-3781 GCA_035700455.1 Gammaproteobacteria bacterium | reverse complement strand
CTATCAACACCATCATCGACGCTGCCGGCGACAAGGCGGTGAAGTACTACCAGGTCGACCTGCAACTCATCAACATGCGCAATAACGTCATCGCCTGGATCGGCCAGAAGAAAATCAAGAAAACCGTCGAGCACGGCGGCTTTCGCCTTTAACGGCCTTCCGGCAGCGCGACGCGTGCCGCCTCATGGGGAACGGCGGAACATGGAAATGCGTTCTGTGCCTCGTCGTGCTGCCGTTCTTCGCCGGCTGCGCGAGCTACGTCGCGGGCATGCGGCAGATGGATGCGGCGCTCGCCGCCGGTGATCCGGCCGCCGCGCTGAAGGCGCTTGCGCCGCTCGACGGCGGCCACGACCAGGCGCTGTACCTGCTCGACAAGGCGATGATCCTGCGCATGCAGGGCGAGTATTCCGCCAGCACCGACGCGTTCGAAAAGGCCAAGCGGCTGATGTACACGCTGGAAGCGACGAGCGTCACCGAGACTGCCGCCGCGCTGACCTTGAGCGAAAACCTGCGCAGTTACGAGGGCGCGCTCTATGAGCGGCTGCTGCTGCATGTCTACGAGACGCTCAATTACCTGCAGATGGGCGATACCGACGATGCCGGCGTCGAAATGCGCCAGGTCGACGTCTTGCTCCGCCGCCTCTATCCCGACACCGACGCCGCGCCGCAGGGCGGCGACGCTTTCGCGCGCTATCTCGCCGGCCTGATGTACGAAGACGCTGGCGATTGGAGCGATGCGATGATCGCCTATCGCAAGGCTTACGAAGCGTACCAGCGCGATGGCGTGCCCGACGCGGCGATCCCGCCTGGCCTGCAATTGAGCCTGTGCCGGTTTGCCGACTACCTCGGCCTCGACAAGGAACGCGACGAATATCGACAGCGCTTCGGCATCACGCAATGGCCGCCGGTGGCGCCGCCGGGCGGCGATCCGGATGGGCAGCTCGTATTTATCTTCAGCAACGGCCTCGCACCCGCGAAGATTGCAGTCACGCAGCTCGCCCCTTACGGTAATCGCACCTTTTCGATTTCGCTGCCGGCATTGCAGCGCCGCCCGCCGCTGGCGGATGCGGCCGTCATCAGCATCGACGGGCAGACGGTGACGACGCACCAGGTCGAAAATGTGGCCGAGGACGCGTCGCGTGCGCTCGCCGCCAAGATGCCGAAACTGATCGCCGACGAAGTCGCGCGTAACGTCGCGCGCAATGCGGCCGCGCACGCCGCGGATAATAGAAGCCGCGGCACCGGCGCATTGCTCAGCTTCATCGGCGCCATCGTCGACCGCGCCGACACGCGCATATGGAATACGCTGCCGGACAACATCCAGATGGCGCGCCTGCGCCTGCCGCCGGGCACGTACACGCTCAAGGTGTCGCTCGACGGCCGCGCCGCCGGCAGCAGGGAGTTTGACGACGTGACGATTCGCGCCGGGCGTATTACATTCGCCGCATGGCACGCTGTCACTTATTAAAAACCTGCATCGGAATTGCAGGTATCGAGGTTGAGGCAAGGCGGGACGTCGTCGAGGAGCGGAGTCGGCAGGTGCGATTCTGATACAGGTTTTACAGGGGATTGGCCATGAAAAGCTACATCTGTTTAATGTTGCCCGTGATACTCGCGCTGGCGGCTTGCAGCAGCAACGCGCCGAAGCCAAACGCACAACCCGACTGGATTGTCGGCCAGAGCGCGCAGTACCCGCAGTCGCGCTACCTGCTGGGCCACGGCCAGGCAGACACGCTGGCGGTTGCCCGCGACCGCGCCCGCGCCGATCTGGCAAAGACGTTTTCGGTGCAGGTAAGCGAGCAAAGCAAAGACACGGCTTCATTCTCGCAGACCGGCGCGGCGGCGCCTCATAACGCGCTGGATGTGAGCCGCGCAATCAGCACGCATACGGACGAAGTCTTGCGCGGAGTCGAAATCGCCGACACGTGGCAGAACCCGGACACACACGCTTACTACGCACTTGCCGTGTTGCCGCGCGCGCACGCCGCGATGGCGTTGCGTACAGAAATCGCAAGCCTCGACGCCAATACGCGCAGTTGGCTCAACCAAGCGCGCACGAGCACCGATCTGTTGACGAAGATAGCAGCCGCGACGCATGCCGTGACAGCGCAAACGACGCGCGCCGGCCTGCAGCAAGAACTGGCGGTCGTAGACATTACCGGCCACGGCGTGCCGTCGCCGTGGGCACTGGGCAAGCTACAGGCGGACAAGGCCGCGCTTCTCGCGCGATTGAAAATCACACCCGCCGCCGATGGTGGCGACGCCGCCGAACTGCGCCAGCTCCTGGCCGGCGCCCTCGCCAATGCCGGCTTTACCGTCGGCGACGGCGGCGACTACACGATGACCGCGCACCTCGATTACATGACGCTCCCGCCGCGCGACGGCTGGTACTGGATCAGCGGTACGCTGCAACTGTCGCTCGACGGTGCCGGCCATGCGCACGGCGTGCGCCGCTGGAAGCTCAAGGTTTCCGGCACTGACGCCGCGCTGGTGAAGCAGCGCCTGATGGACGCGGTCGCGCAGGATTTCAGCAACGATATTCAGGCAACCGTCATGGATTTTGCGGGCGGCACGGGCGCAACCGCCGGTCATGCGGACTGACCGAAAGCGCAGACGCGCCTAACCGCCCATCAGCCCAATGACCCCGCAGCCGATGCGGGCGCCGGCATCGCCGCTCGGCTGGCTTTTGAGGTCGTCGGCCTGCGCATGGACGATGATCGCGCGGCCGAGGATCGGGTCGCGTCGGCCGTCGATGCTGATGCCGTGTACGGTCAAATCCAATTGGGCGTCGCCATTGGCGTCGGCTTTCACGTTGCCAAGATCGCCCGCGTGATGCGCCCTGGAACCGGGCGCGCCGTGCGCCTGGTGCTGCGGATTGTAATGCCCGCCTGCGCTGCTGAAATCCGCCGCGCTGCAATCGCCGTACTCGTGAATATGAAAGCCATGCCGGCTGTCGGGCTTCAGGCCATGCAGTTCGGCCGTAATGCGCACGCCGCCGGGAACGCTTGCGAACTTCACGACGCCATGAACGTCTTTATCGGCGGCCGGGTGTACGACGGCAATGGCGTGGCTCGCTTGGTGGGCTGCCTTGGTTCCGGCAGCGCCGGCCCCAAAGCAGAATGAGAGTCCGGCCGTCATGGCCAGAATGACGAATATCCGTTTCATGCTGCGCTCCTTGTTGCGTGCGATCCCACTGTCCGGTGGGTATTTTTTCTGCCAAGCTTGATTGTACCGGGCCGGGGTATCGCTTCAATACCGGGCAACCGATAAGGACTGCGTATGGTCATCAGCCCTCAAGGCCGCTACACCACGGTCGCCATATTCCTGCACTGGCTCATCCTCGCGCTCCTGATCGCGCAGTACACCGTCGGCTGGACGATGCCCCACATCGGCCGCCACACGCCGGTGACGACACTCATCAGCCTGCACTTCTCGATCGGCGTCCTGATCATCGGCGTCATCGTCGTCCGCCTGATCTGGCGCACCGTCCACAACGCGCCCGCGCCGGAAGCCGGCATCCCGCCCTGGCAGACCCGCTCCGCGAGCGTCATCCACTGGCTGCTGTACCTGCTGCTCGTCATCGTCCCGATGCTCGGCTGGATCAACGCCTCCTACCGCGGCATGCCGATCACCTTCTTCGGCCTCGTCCACATGCCGCAGCTCGTCGGCACCCGCGCCGCCGGCTGGGGCTGGACCGGCGACATTCATACGCTTATCGCCGAGTACGGCATCCTGCCGCTGGTCGGCCTGCATGTCCTGGCCGGGCTGTATCACTATTTCA
>DASSOO010000008.1:0-6311 GCA_035700455.1 Gammaproteobacteria bacterium | reverse complement strand
TTTGCCGTCGCGCTACGAAGACCGCACGCGCATGGTGCCGCTCGGCAGCCTGCGAGCCGGCGATACCGCCGTGGTCGAGGGCACGATCGAGCTGGCGGAGACCGTCTATCGCGGCCGCCGCAGCCTGCTGGTGCGCATCGGCGACGGCAGCGGCTGGTTGACGCTGCGGTTTTTTCATTTCTCCGCCGCACAGGCGCAGGCGTTGAAGCGCGGCCTGCGTCTGCGCTGCTACGGTGAAGCGCGCGCCGGTGCGGCCACGCTGGAAATGATCCATCCGGAATATCGCGTTGTCGCCGACACCGCCGCGGCGCCGACCGACGATACGCTGACGCCGGTTTACCCGGCCACCGAAGGCCTCGGTCAGCGTAAGCTGCGTAACCTGGCCGGCCAGGCGCTCGATCTTCTCGCGGGCAAGCGCGTTGCATTGCCCGACTGGCTGCCGCCGGACACGCTCACCGGTGCCGAATATCCGCAACTCGCAGATGCTGTGC
Organism: Gammaproteobacteria bacterium; assembly: GCA_035700455.1. Lineage (GTDB taxonomy): Bacteria > Pseudomonadota > Gammaproteobacteria > Natronospirales > DASSBR01 > DASSBR01. Next base: position 5,820 of record DASSOO010000008.1, on the reverse strand, counting down.
GCTACCTGCACGAGCCGCCGGCCGAGGCGGACCGCGAGCGGCTGGCCGCCGGTACGCATCCGGCGCAGCGGCGGCTCGCCTTCGAGGAATTGCTCGCGCAGCATCTCAGCCTGCGGCAATTACGGCTGGCAAGCGATCGCCATCGCGCGTGGCCTTTGGCCGGCGGCAGGCCGTTGCAGCAGCGCTTCCTGGCGGCGCTGCCATTCGAGTTGACAGCGGCACAGCAGCGCGTCGCCGATGAAATCGGCCGCGACCTCGCGGCACCGCATCCGATGATGCGGCTGGTGCAGGGCGACGTCGGCTCCGGCAAGACAGTCGTGGCCGCGCTCGCGGTGCTCGCCGCGGTCGCGCACGGTGCCCAGGCCGCGGTGATGGCGCCAACGGAATTGCTCGCCGAGCAGCATTTTCACAACTTCGACCGCTGGCTCGCGCCGCTCGGCATCAACGTGACCTGGCTGAGCGGTGCACTGACCGCGGCGGCGCGCCGTGACGCACTTGCTGCCGTCGCCGATGGCGATGCGGCCGTTATCGTCGGCACGCACGCGCTGTTTCAGGCCGAGGTTGAGTTCGCGCGCCTCGCGCTGATCGTCATTGACGAGCAGCACCGCTTCGGCGTGCATCAGCGCCTCGCGCTGCGCGAAAAGGGCGAACGCGACGGCCGTCATCCGCACCAGCTCATCATGACCGCGACGCCGATTCCGCGCACGCTCGCGCAAACTGCCTATGCCGATCTCGACACCTCGGTCATTGACGAATTGCCGCCGGGCCGCGTGCCGGTCGCGACGGTGGCGATGGCGGAAAGCCGGCGCGACCAGGTTGTCGAAAACCTGGCGCGCGCGCTGGCCGAGGGCCGCCAGGCGTACTGGGTATGCCCGCTGATTGAGGAATCGGATGTGCTGCAGTGCCAGGCGGCCGAAGACACCGCCGCGCGCCTGACGGAAGCGTTGCCGGAGTGGCGCATCGGGTTGCTGCACGGGCGCATGAAAACAGCCGAACGCGATGCAGTGATGAGCGCGTTCAAGCGCGGCGATGTGCATCTCCTGGTCGCGACGACGGTGATAGAGGTCGGCGTCGACGTGCCCAATGCGAGCCTGATGATCATCGAAAACGCCGAGCGGCTCGGTCTCGCGCAATTGCACCAGTTGCGCGGCCGTGTCGGCCGCGGCAGCGCGGAGTCGAGCTGTGTGCTGCTGTATCGCGGACCGTTGTCGAAAACCGCGCGTGCGCGCCTGACGGCGATGCGCGAAACCACCGACGGCTTCGAGATCGCGCGCCGCGACCTTGCGTTGCGCGGCCCCGGCGAAATGCTCGGTACGCGCCAGACCGGCCTGTTACAACTCAAGATTGCCGACATCGTCCGCGATGAAGCGCTGCTGCCGTGGGTGCAGCGTGCGGCGGAAACCATGATCTCGCACTATCCCGAACGCATCGCGCCGCTGATCCGCCGCTGGCTCGGCGACGCCGGCCGCTATGGACGGGTGTGACATTTCACCGTATCGCCGGTTGCTACACGCGCCGCGCGCGTCGATTAGAATGCTCCGATGAATGATTCCAGTCGCGCAATAACCGGGCCGCAATGGCGTGCCCCCGAAGTATTCGCAGCAGCCGAACGGCCGGCGGTGCTGTGGAGCTGGCTGACGCATACCGGCTCGCTGACCGCGCGGCTGCGGGAACGCTGCGCGGAATTCAATGTGTGCGTATTACGCGTTGCCGAAATCGCGCTTGATGACGATGAAGCGGCGTGGATCGGCGCGGCGCGCGCCGTAGTACGCGAGGTTTTCCTGCGCTGCGGCGAGACACCGTGGATTTACGCGCGCACGTTGGCGGTCGACGACGATCCGGCGGCCCGACTGCGCTCGCTCGGGGAAATGCCGCTGGGCGCGTGGGCGTTCGCGCAGTCGGGTACCGGCCGCGATGGCCTTGAAATCGCTTGCGTGCACGCGCCGGACGCGCTCTACCAGCGCGTGGCGGCGGCGGAAGCGGCGGCAAAGCCGAGTGCGTTGTGGTGCCGCCGCTCGGTGTTGAACGCGGGCGGCGAGTCGCTCTACATCTGCGAATGCTTCTTTGAGGACGGCACGCCATGGCGGTGACAGCGCCGAATTTTGTCGCGCGCATGCGTACCGCCGCGGCGCGGCTCGCGCCGCGCCGCGGCCCGCGCAAGCCGCGCCCCAAAAAGATCAAACCGGCACGCGAGAGCCGCATGCGCGTTCTGATCCTGGCGCTGCGTATACGCTTGCGCATTGCGCGGCAGGAAACGGCCGCGGGGCTGTCGTCTGCGGCGCATGGCATCGGCGCGTTGTTTACCGCTGCCGCGGCGGCGGTGGGAACCCAACTGAGCACCGCATTGCCGGCGGTCGCCACACGGCTCGGCATCTACTGGCGGCTGATGCGCATGCACAAACCGATTGGCGCTTTCCTGCTGCTGTGGCCGACGTTATGGGCGCTGTGGATCGCCAGCGCCGGCCAGCCCGACCCGCGCATCTTTGTCATCTTCGTCACCGGCGTGTTCGTCATGCGCTCGGCCGGCTGCGTAATGAACGACATTGCGGACCGCAAATTCGACCCGCACGTCAAGCGCACGCGCGAGCGGCCGCTCGCGGCGGGTGAAATCGGCGTTGCCGAAGCGCTGGCGCTGTTTTGCGTGCTGATCGCCGTCGCGTTCGCGCTGGTGCTCGCAACCAACCGGTTGACGGTACTGCTGGCCTTTGTCGGTGTCGCATTAGCTGTCAGCTACCCGTTTATGAAACGCTACACCTGGCTTCCGCAGCCGTATCTCGGCATGGCCTTCGGTTGGGCGATCCCGATGGCGTACGCGGCTCAGGCGAACGCGCTGCCCCCTGTCGTCTGGATGCTGTTCATCGCGAACATATTCTGGGCGACTGCGTATGACACCGTTTATGCGATGGTCGATCGCGACGACGACCTCAAGATCGGCGTGAAGTCGACGGCGATTTTGTTCGGCGACAATGACCGGCTGATGGTCGCGATCCTGCACGCGGTGGTGCTGCTCGATCTCGCGCTGGTCGGCCGGCAGATGCATCTGCACGCCGCGTTTTACTGGGGGCTTGTTGCGGCTGCCGCGTTCGCCGTCTACGAGCAGTGGCTAATCCGTAAACGCCGCCGCGAAGCGTGCTTTGCCGCGTTTATGAACAACAACTGGTTCGGGGGAGCAATCTTCGTCGGACTGGCGTTGAGCTATATATTCGGATAGGAGGTCAACGGTGAAGAAAGGAGAGAAGTCTTCTTGTCTCTTCCACTAACCACTAACCACTAACCACTAACCACTAACCGCCACTTCACCTTTCCCGAGGCCGCCGGATGAAGTTTTGTGCTGGCCTTCCAGGTAGTCAATAAACTCCGCCTGCGACATCGGCCTGCCGACGTAGTATCCCTGGACGGTGTCACAGCCGAGTTGGTGGAGGATTTCCATTGTCTCCGCGTCGCTCGCACCTTCGGCGGTGACGCGCAGATCGAACTTGCGCGCAAGGCCTACAATCGACTCGACGATGTGGCGGTCCTCGTCGTTCGATGCGAGCTTCATGACAAAACTTTTGTCGATCTTGAGCGCGCTTGCCGGAAGGTTGCGGAAGTAGCGCAGCGACGAGTAGCCGGTGCCGAAATCATCGATCAGAATTTCGACGCCGCGTTCATGCAGCCTCTTGAGGGCGGCATAGCTGGTATCAAACTGGCGCATGACCGCGGTTTCGGTAATTTCGAGCACCAGTCGTTCCGGCGCGATGCCCCAGATTGCCAGTGCGTCGAGTACCAGTTCTGCGAATTCCGGCTCGCCGAGCAGGATCGCCGAAATGTTCACGCCGACCGTAAGCGGTGCATCGAGCCGGGGCCACTGTGACGCGGCTTGCAACGCCATGTTGAGACCGGCCCAGGAGATCGGCCGGATCTGCCCGGTGCGCTCGGCGGCGCCGATGAACAGGCCGGGAATCAGCAGGCCGCGGCCCGGGTGATTCCAGCGCATAAGCGCCTCGGCACCGCAAACCGTGCCGCTGGCCAGGTCGAGTTGCGGCTGGTAGTACATTTCCAGCTCGCTGTTTTCGAGCGCCTCGCGCAGTTCGCCCTCGAGTTCCCACGACGCCACCGTCACGCTGGTCGGGGTGTCGGCGTAACAGGCGTAAGGTGCTTGCGTGCGCTCGGCGGTCGCGAGCGCGAGATCGGCGCAGCGGCTGAGAGCGTCGGCATTCGCGGCATCGTCGGGAAATATCGTAATGCCGATCGACACAGTTGCATTGTAATTTACGGCGCCGATTGTGAAAGGCGTCGCCACCGCATTCAGAATTCTGGTTGCGGCGAGGGTTGCGTGCCCATGGTTGAGCAGGTCGGAAAGGATCAGCGCGTATTCGTCGTCGCCGACCAGCAGCACTTCGTCGTGTGCACGGGCGATGTCGTTCAGCCGCCGACCGAGTTCGGTCAACAACTGGCGGCTCGCTGCATAGCCGTATTGCGCGCGGATGCGGCGCATGTGATGAAGACGCACGGCGAGCAGCCCAAGCGTGCGGCCGTCGGCGTTTGCGTCGACGGCCGCCGCAAGATGCGCCGTGAACGTGCGGCGGCTGATGCGGGCAGGTATCGTAATTAAAGTTGTCCCGCAGCGGGTGACTAGAGGTAAAGTTCGGCCGGATTGATGCCGTACGCGCCGTTTTCCAGGTTGCTGACGATGCGCAATTCCTGGCCACTGCGGTGCTCGCTCTGCATCAACAGGTCGACTGCCTCGAAGCTTTCCAGCCGCTCCTTGTTTGCATTCATGATGACGAGGACTTTCGGCTGCAGCCGCCGTGTGCGGTTCTGGGCGATGACGACGCCGATTTCGCCGCTGTTGAGTTCCACCAGCGTGCCGGTCGGATAGACGCCGATCGCCTGGACGAACTGGTCGACCATCTCTGCCTGGAATTTCTTGCCGCGCATGCCGTGCAGACGTTCGATCGCCTGGATCGACGACAGCGGCGGGCGCCCGTCGTAAGGCTTGGTGGCGCTGGCATACCAGTCGACGACCGCCGCCATGCGGCCGAACGCAGGGATATCCGTGCCGCGCAAACCGTTCGGGTAGCCAGAACCGTCGGCGAATTCGTGGTGCGACCAGACGCCGGCGATCACCTGCTGGCTGATGCCTGGCGTCTTCTGCAGAATTTCGATGCCGTAATCGACGTGCTTCTTGAGCAGCGCATTGTCTTCCGGCGACAGCGGCGGACGCCGCGTGATCAGGCCCGGTGGAAGGCGGCTTTTGCCGACATCAAACAGCAATCCGACCATCGCCAGGTTTTCGAGTACGTCGCGGTCGAGACCGAGCGAACGGCCGAAGACAATCATCCATACCGAGCAGTTGATGGCGTGCTGGTAAACCAGCGACTGGCGCTCGCGCAATTGAGCTAGCCAGGTCATCGCATCCGGGTTGCGAACGATGCTGCTGACCATCGGGTTCAGCGCTTCGCGCAGCGTCACCGCGTCGATCGCGTTACCAGCGTGCGCCGCGCTCATGATGTCGTTGACGATGGTGACGACGCGCTGGCGGACCTGCTTGGCCTCGGCCAGTTCTTCTTCCATCGGCACCGTATCCTGATAGCGCGCGGTTCGCGATTTGACGCTGTCAACCGCGGCCTCCATGCGGAATCCGCCCGGTTTCGGCTTCGCTGCTTCGACTTCGACGGAGACCGATACGGCCCCGTTTTGGTTACCGTTGACGCGCGGCGGTGCGTCGCCGAGTTCGATGTCGATGAAGACGTATTGGCAGTGGCGGGCGAGTTCCTCTATCTCGTCCGGCGTCCGGATCGTGAAACCCTGGAACAGGAACGGCGTATCCAGCCACGG
>DASSOO010000007.1:0-5921 GCA_035700455.1 Gammaproteobacteria bacterium | reverse complement strand
GCCATGCAGAACATATCCGGCAACATCGCGAATTCGCAGACGATCGCCTACAAGGGAATCGACACCACTTTTCAGGACTTGGTTCCGGGAGACTCGACCCCGTCCAAGCAGGTGGCCGGCGGCGTAATCGCCAGTTCCAGGGCCACGAATACGCTCCAGGGCACGATCCAGACGACGAGTTCGGGCACCGACATCGCCATCAACGGTGACGGCTATTTCATCGTGCAGTATCCGTCGAGCTTCAGCGGTATCGCGCCGGTTTTCGGCGGCGTCGATGCCTATACGCGGCGCGGCGACTTTCAGCTCGACGCCAACGGCTACTTGGTCAACGGCGCCGGCTATTATCTGTCAGGCATCCCGATCGATCCGACAACCGGCAATCCGAGCGGCAGCGTCGCGGCTCCCTTGCAGTTTCAGAGCAACTTCCTGCCGGCCAGCCCGACGACGCAAATTCAGTACGGTTTGAATCTGCCGACCATCCCCTTCACCAACAACTACAACACCAGTACCGCCAATTCCGAGCTCCTCAATCCGGCCGATTTCGGCACCGACCCGACGACGGGCGGTACGGGGACTGTGGTCGGCAGCGATATCTCGACCTTCGTGGATGAGACGATCGACGGCGGCTCGGTGACCGCTTACGATTCGACTGGCACGCCGGCCAATATCCAGTTGCGCTGGGGCAAGATCGACAGCGTCGCTTCCGGCGGTACCGACACCTGGAACCTGTTCTACCAGACCGACTCCAGCGCAACCGGCGCCACGGTCGGCTGGATCAACTCCGGCACAGACTTCGTGTTCGACTCGACCGGGCAGCTCAACCCGCCCATCACCAATTTCACCCTCACCGGCGTGACGGTGAACGGCATCGCGCTCGGCGACGTCACCGTGAACAGCCCGACCGGCGGCATCACCCAATTCGCCAGCACCGGCGGAACCGCCACGGTCAACAATCTGCAACAGAACGGCTATGCGGCCGGTCAGCTCGAGTCGATTTCCGTCAGCGACACCGGCAATATCAGCGGCACCTTCTCGAACGGGCAGAATGTTGCGCTGGCGATGGTCCCGCTCGTCCATTTCAACAGCCCGAACAACCTGAAGGCCCTTGACGGCGGCGCCTATCAGGCGACCGCCACATCGGGCACAGCGCTGACCGGGGCCTCCGGCAAGATCGTCGGCCAGTCGTTGGAAGCCTCCAATACCGACATCGCGACCGAATTCACAAAGCTGATCGTGACGCAGCAGGCCTACTCGGCAAACACCAAGATCATTACGACGGCAAACCAGATGTCGCAGGACTTGTTGAACGTCATCCGCTAGGCGCGGATGCACGCGTGGCACGATCGCCGGTAATCGGGATTAGCGCATGGGCCTGACGCAAGCTTTGACTTCGGCGCTCTCCGGGCTGCAGGTTAATCAGGCCAGCATCTCGCTCGTCGCGGCCAATGTCGCCAATGCCGGTACGCCCGGCTATACGCGCAAGACCGTCGACCAGGTCGCCAGCGCCGGCAGTGGCACCAGCATCGGCGTGCGCATCAGCGAGGTGCAGCGCGCAATCGATCAATATGTGCAGCGCCAACTGCGCGTGGAGAATTCCGGCGCGTCCTATGCGGACACGCGCGCGCAAATTTATGACCGGCTACAGGACATCTACGGCACGCCCGGCTCCGACAGCACGCTGGAATCGGTCTTCAACAAGTTCACCAGCACGCTGCAGGCGCTGTCGACCAGTCCCGACGATGCGGCGGCGCGCTCGGCGGTGATCAGTTCCGCCCAGTTGGTCGCTCAGCAACTCAATCACACGAGCGACGCCATTCAGAGCCTTCGCGGCGACGCGGAGTTCGCCATTTCCAGCGCGGTCACGCAGGCAAACTATGCGTTGAGCCAGATCGCGTCGATCAATCAAAAGCTTTCGGGACTGTCGACCCAGGACAGCCAGAGCGTCACGCTGATGGATCAACGCGACGCCTATATCGACCAGTTGTCCAAGCTGATGGACATCAACGTCATCCAGAGCGACCACAACCAGGTCAACATCCTCACAAATTCCGGCCTGCAGCTGGTCGGCGCGGCGGCGACACTTTCCTTCAACGCGCAAGGCACCATGACGGCCGCCTCGCGCTGGAACGCCGATCCTGCGTTGAGCACGGTCGGCACCATCACGCTCACCTCGCCCGGCGGCAGCACGGTCGACCTGCTCGCGAACAACGCGATCCGCTCCGGTAGCATCGCAGCCTATGTGCAGATGCGCGATCAAGACCTGGTGCAGGCGCAGAACCAGATCGATGCCGTCGCGGCCGCCATGGCCTCCGCACTATCCGACAGGACGGTCGACGGCACCGCGGTGACCGCCGGCGCGCAGGCCGGCTTCGATGTCGATATCGGCAGCCTGTCGGCCGGCAATACGATCACCATCAACTATACCGATGTCGGATCCGGCACCGCCCGCACCATGACGCTGGTGCGCGTGGACGATCCTTCCGTACTGCCGCTGTCGGACAGCGCCACTACGGACCCCAACGATACGGTGGTCGGCATCGATTTCTCGGGCGGCATTGCCTCGGTCATCACGCAGATCAACACCGCATTCGCCGGCACCGGCATGACGGCGTCCAACCCGTCCGGAACGACTCTGGAGATCCTCGATGACGGCGCCGCCGGCACGGTCAATGTCGATGGCGTCAGCGCGACCGTGACGGTTACATCACTGTTAGGCGGCAGCGCGGAACTCCCGTTCTTCACTGACGGCTCGGGGACGCCCTATACGGGCGCGATCAGCGCGCTCGGCACGCAAAGCATCGGTCTGGCCGGACGCATTGCCGTCAACGCCGCGCTGGCGGCCGATCCATCCAAGCTCGTTTTGTACGCCGCAACGACAGCCGCCGGCGACAGCACGCGGCCGGACTTTCTCTATCGGCAGCTTACCGCGACCTCGCTCACCTACGCGCCGGACACCGGCATTGGAACGGAAACTTCGCCCTTCTCTGGGTCACTCACGACGTTCCTGCGCCAAGTAATCGCCGTGCAGGGCGAAGCGGCCAATTCGGCGCAAAACCTGAAACAGGGTCAGGATGTCGTGGTGAATGCGTTGCAGCAGCGCTTCGACGACGCGTCCGGAGTCAATATCGACGAAGAAATGGCTAATCTTCTGACCTTGCAGAACTCCTACGCCGCCAATGCGCGCGTAATGTCCACGGTCAAGGAGATGCTCGATGCCTTGTTGCGTATGTGAGGATGCATGACCGTATCGTCGATCGGAGCGCAAACGGCAATTGCGGTACAGCGCCTGGTGGACATGCGGGCGCAGTTCGACGAACTGCAACGGCAGCTTTCGACCGGCCAGAAATCCGCGACCTATGCCGGCCTCGGGCTCGACCGCGGCATCACGGTCAGCCTGAACGCGCAGCTGTCCGCGATCGGCGCCTACGACAACACAATCGCCAACGTGATGACGCGCATCACGTTGATGAACAATGCGCTGAACGGGATGACGGACCTTACCAGTATCGTCAAAGCCGCGATGGCGCAGGCGCCGTCCGGCGCGAACGGGACGGGACCTGCGCTCGCGCAGCAGAGCGGTCAAAACGCGCTCGACCAGTTGCTCGGCCTGCTGAACACTCAGGCCGGTGGCCGTTATCTGTTCTCGGGTCGCGCCACCGATCAGCCTGCCGTGGAAACGATCGACCATATCCTCGACGGCGACGGCGCCAGGGCCGGGCTCAAGCAGCTGATTGACGAGCGCAACCAGGCCGATCTCGGCGCGTCGGGCCTCGGCCGTCTAAGCGTCAACACACCCACGGCGACCTCCGTTGAGATAGCCGAGGATGCGGCCCCGCCTTTCGGCTTCAAGCTCGCCTCGGTGACCTCGAACCTGACCAATGCGACCGTCACCGGACCGGCCGGTTCGCCCGCCACCCTTACGGTCGACATGACCGGCGGGAATCCGAACGACGGCGATGCCATTTCCTTCCGCTTCACCTTGCCCGACGGTACCAGCGAAAACCTCACGCTGGCCGCCACCACGTCGTTCTCGCCCTGCGCCGGCCAATTCACCATCGGCGCAACCACCGCCGACACGACGACGAATCTGAAAAACGCGCGGACTGCTTCCCTCGGTAAGCTGGCGGCGACGTCGCTCACGGCGGCGTCTGCTGTTGCCGCGTCGGAGGATTTTTTCAATGCGGACGCGACCAGTCCGCCGCAACGCGTGGCCGGCCCCCCCTTCGATACGGCGACCACAATGGTTGCGGGCACCACGGCGAATACCGTGATCTGGTACACCGGCGAAATCGACGGCGATCCGGCGCGCGCGACCGCAAGCGCGCGCATCGATGCCTCGCTCGTGGTGTCCTATGGCGCGCGCGCGAACGAAGACGCCATTCGCACGCTTGTGCAGAACACGGCGACGCTCGCTGCGTTGACCGTATCGCCGGGCGATCCGAACGGCACGGAGCTGAGCGCGGCGCTGAACCAGCGGCTGGTCGGCAACCTAAGCCCGGGGCCCGGAAGCCAGGCTATTTCAGACATCGCGACTGAGATCGCCAGCGCGCAGAGTTCGCTCGACGCCGCGCAGAAACGTCATCAGCAAACCGCGGCCACTCTGAAGGACTTCCTGCAGCAGGTCACCGGCGTATCGAACGAGGACGTCGGCGCGCAGATCCTGGCGCTGCAAACCCGCATGCAGGCGTCGATGCAGACCACCGCAATGCTGTTCCAGACCAGCCTCGTCAACTATCTGCGCTAGCGGGCACGCGCGACGGCAATAAAAAACCGCGGGCTGCCCCGCGGTCTGTTATTCACCGCCCGCGTTTTTGCTCAGCCGCGGCCGAGCAACCCGGCGGCCAATTCGCGGTTGATATTGATGAGCGAACGCAGGTTATCCGGCCGCCGGTCGGCCAGCGCGGTCAGTGTCTGTTTGAATACGAACAGCCCGATATTTGCGACATTCTGGCGGATCGGCACAGGCAGCGGATTTTCCGGGCTGGTGGCCGAGGTCACGAAGATCGACCAGAGCTTGCGGTTATAGAGCAGCGCTGCGTCGAGCTCGGGATATCTGGTTTCCCAGCCGTCGCGGATCGTCTGCAGCTTCGCCGCCGCGTTCAGGAGCAGGTCGGCTTCCAGCTCACGCGGACTTGCGGTCTGCTTGGCGATCGCGCCGTAGGTTTGCGCCCCGTGTCGCATGATCGAGCAACTCCTTTTCGTATGCAATAAGAGCCTTGGCGCTTTTCAGCGCCTTGTACATTTCACCCGCCAGGATGTGATTGCTGATGGCCACCATATGCGGCCAGGCGCTCGGCGCCGCCTGCACGAGATCGCGCATGAGCGAGAAATAGGCGTCGTGATGGTCGCGAGGGTCGCGCGCGGTATACATGAGCTGGACCGCGAGATAGATGCGCTTGGCCGGCGTGTCCGCCTTCGCCGGCACCATGATGTCTTTTTCGCGCAGGATCGGCACCTGGCCTTCGATCAGCAGTCGCGTACGCTGGCTGCCGTTGGTGACGAGGCAATCCCCGAGTATGAGGCGTTCGCCCGGCTTCAGTTCGACTTTGAGGCCCATTGGCTCCTCCCCGCTGCCGGCCGGTACCGGTTATGCGCCGCGGCGTGGCGGCGCGTGGATGTCCGGCGCTACTGGAATAGCCGCAACACGTTCTGGTCGGCCTGCGCTGCGAGTGATAGCGCCGTAGTCGACAATTGCTGTCGGGTCTGCAAGGCGAGCAGGTTGGCGCCCTCCTCGTTGCTGTCAGCCAGCGTGAGACTGTCGGCACCTGCATTCAACGTGTTGATCATCGCCTTGGTGAAATCCTGGCGGATCTGCACCGTCTGCAGGTTCGAGCTCAGCGCCTGCGACTGTGAGCGCAAGGTGACCAGGGCCGCCGTCAAATCGTCCGCGGCTGCGTCGATTTCCGTGGTCGTGGCCCAAT
>DASSOO010000006.1:0-3191 GCA_035700455.1 Gammaproteobacteria bacterium | reverse complement strand
AGAACTGTTAATTTTACCATTCGACCACCGCCGGGACAGGGGCGGCGCCGCTGCGAAAAAAGTTTCTGCCGGGGCTTGCTTTTTCTAATTCTGCTGTTATAGTTATCTACAACACCACCACTGAGGTGGTATCTGCCCGGCACAAAGGAGCGCCGGCGGCAGGAAGCAGGAGGTAAGGTTATGAACAGGCGGAAGATTTTGAAAGCATCCGGAACGCTGGCTGCCGCAGCCGGCGCCCTCGCGGCACTGACCGTGGCGGGCTGGCTCAGTGTCAGCACGTCCAACGGTATCCTTCGCGCAACAGGCGCGCCGCACCAGCACACGGCGGCGACCCAGGTGGCGAAGCGCCACCCGAAGCCGGTGGCGCACCTACACGCCACGGATCTCAGCGGTTCGATCGAGCGCGGCACGCAGGTCGCGATTGCGCAAATCCGCGCCGAACGGCCGGCGACGCATCCGATCACACCTGCGGCGCCCGCGGAACCAAAGCCTGCAGGTAGCGTGGCTGTGTCGATAGCCACTACGGCCCACTCGGCCGCTGCGGACATCGCGCAGGCGCAGCGTGCCTCTATCAAGCCACGCAGCGCGGCGCTGATCGCCGAAACGACGCGGCTGGTCAATCCGGTCGCCGTTCGCCTGCGGCCGGCGGCGCCGTGGCGTTCGGCGGGCGACGAAGTGTTCGATATGCTGCGTACGCTGACACCCGACGCGATGTTCGACTGGGCGCCGCATGCCGCGGCGCCGGTTTCAGGGCCGCTGCATATCGGTGCACAATGAGCGCCGCCCGGACCGGCCACCTGAGCGCGAACGCACGTTGCGGCAGCAGTTTTCCGGTCCGGCGGGGTCCGGCGGATTCCACCGGACGGGAGTTCAGGACGAACGAGCAGGTCGAACACGGAGCCTGCACGGGAGCAGTAACCGCATTCCGGAAAACCGATGTCGCATCGGACTCAGTCTGACGGCGGTACCTGGTCGGCTGTTATGGCAGGCCCAATGACAACAGAGGCGGATGGCAATGGATCCGAACTGGAGCGATAACCAACCGATCTATCGCCAACTCAGGGACCGGGTGGTGGCGATGATCCTTGAAGGCGTGCTCGCCGAGGGCGACGCGCTGCCGTCGGTGCGCAATGTCGCGGCGGAATATCAGTTAAATCCGTTGACGGTGCTCAAGGGTTACCAGGCATTGGTCGACGAGGAACTGGTAGAAAAGCGCCGCGGCCTTGGCATGTTCGTGTGCGAGGGCGCGCGCAAGCGGTTGCTGAAAGCCGAGCGCGACCAGTTCCTGAACCAGGAATGGCCGGAAATTGTGCAGCGCATCGCGCGCCTCGAACTTGATCTGGACGAACTGCTGAAAGCAGCGAAGAGCGGAGGCAAATCATGAGCACGCTGGTCAGTGCGCGCAATCTTGGCAAAACCTACGGTAGTACCGTCGCGCTCGACGGAGTGAGCTTCGACATCAACGCCGGCACGATCGTCGGGATGATCGGCCCGAACGGTGCCGGCAAGACGACGGCACTTAAGTCCATTCTCGGCCTCACGCAGTTCACGGGCGATCTCGACGTGCTCGGCCACGACCCGCGCCGGCATCGCGACAGGATGATGCGCGACGTCTGCTTCATCGCCGATGTCGCCGTGCTGCCGCGCTGGCTCAAGGTCGCGAACGCGCTCGATTTCGTCGAGGCGGTGCACCCGAACTTTCGCCGCGCCAAGGCCGAGCGATTCCTTGCCGGCACGAAGGTCAAGCCCGATCGGCGCGTCGGCCAGCTGTCGAAAGGCATGGTGGCACAACTTCATCTCGCGCTGGTCATGGCGATCGACGCGAGACTGCTGGTGCTCGACGAGCCGACACTTGGTCTCGACATCCTTTATCGCAAGGAGTTCTATTCGAACCTGCTCAACGAATACTTCGACGAGGAGCGCACGATCCTGGTGACGACGCATCAGGTCGAAGAGCTGGAGCGCATTCTCACGCACCTGATGTTCATCAAGGATGGCCGCATCACGCTCAACGAGTCGATGGATTCGATCGCCGACAAGTTTACCGAGGTGCTGGTTGCCCCCGACCGGGCAGACGCGGCGCGTGCGTTTGCGCCGATCCACGAGCACACGGTGTTCGGCAAGCACCTGTTCCTGTTCGAGAACGCGAGTCGCGACCGATTGCGTGAGTTCGGCGAACTGCACAGTCCGAGCATCGCGGATATCTTTGTCGCCAAGATGCAGGAGGGCGCGCAATGAAATCCTTCATCTACCTTGTGCGGCGCGAGATGTGGGAAAACCGCTCTGTCTGGCTGGTGCCGGCGGTGATCGGCGCAATCGTGGTGCTTGCTTACATTACGCTGATCAGCTACGTGTACTTTCACGGCGGTCACCCGCAGCTCGACTACGCCGACTCCGACATGGCCGACCGGCGCGCCGTTCTGGCGATGTTCTACATGGGACTGACGGCGCTGTTCAACGTCGTGCTGGTAATCGTTATCATCCGCTACCTGCTGCATTGCCTGTACGGAGATCGCCGCGACCGCAGCATCCTGTTCTGGCGCTCGCTGCCGCTGTCGGATACGGCAACCGTGCTGTCGAAGCTGGCCGTCGCCATGATCATCGCGCCGCTGGTGACTTTCGTGATCCTGCTGGCGGTGCAACTGCTCGGAGCGGCGACGCTGAGCGTGATCGTGCTCAAGGCCGGCGCGGCCCCCTGGCCGCTCATCTGGCAGCCAAGCGGCCTGCTGGGTCTGTGGGGCTTTCTCCTCGTGGCGTTCCTGGTGCAGTCATTGTGGTACCTGCCGTTTTACGGCTGGCTGATGATGGCCTCCGCGTGGGCGCGGCAGGCGCCGGTGTTGTGGGCGGCGCTACCGCCGGTTGTCGCCGGCGTCATTGAGGCAATCCTGTTTCAGACGAGCCACTTCTTTTCGTTGATCGGCAATCACGTTGCCGGCCCGCTGCCGCTGGCCTACGCCGTGCGTTTCGGGGGCAAAGGCTTCGATATGCCGACCACCGGGGCAACCGTCAGCTACGCTACTCTCGGAGACATGCTCACCAGCGGAGCAATGTGGACCGGCGTAGCCGTTGGCGTGGTATTTGTGGCGGTTGCGATCATGCTGCGCCGCTATCGCGACGACGCTTTGTGAACGGATTTCAACCATGGAGAATGCAATGACGACTTTTCGCCGCCTGATCTCGCTCGCCGCCGC
>DASSOO010000005.1:0-4530 GCA_035700455.1 Gammaproteobacteria bacterium | reverse complement strand
AGCCCGGGTCGTCGTGCATGTAGCCGATGGTGTAGACATGCACGCACAGCGACACGAACGTCACCACCGTCATCATCAGCACGCTGAGGTGATCCACCAGGAACCCGACGTTCATCGCGACACCGTCGGCAATCGCCCAGTGATAGATGACGCCGTTAAAAACCGGCATCCCATAGAACGTCATCTCGATCAGCGTGTACAACGACAGCACGAACGAAATCGACACTCCGAGAATCGTGACGGTATGCGCGCCGATGCGGCCCACGTAGTGACCGAACACGCCCGCGATAATCGCCGCCGCCAGCGGCGCAAGCACAATGATGAGGTACAGCGTCTGCATCAATTGATCTCTTTTCCACCGCCGAGTCCCGGATCCCGAGTCCCGAGTCTCGAAAACCGAGAGCTATCGTTACGACATGCCATGAACCGCATCACCCTTTCATCGCATCCAGATCGTCGACATCGATGCTGGCCCGGTTGCGGAACAGCACGACGAGGATCGCCAGGCCAATCGCCGCCTCGGCGGCGGCCACCGTCAGGATGAAAAATACGAATACCTGCCCGGCGATATTGTTGAGGTAATGCGAAAACGCGATGAAGTTGAGATTCACCGCGAGCAGCATCAGCTCGATGCACATCAGCAGAATGAGCACGTTCTTGCGGTTAAGGAAGATGCCGGCGACGCTGATCGCGAACAACACGCCGCTCACCACCAGAAAATGTCCGAGCCCCATCATTCGACTGCCTCCGGCTCGTGGGCTGTCGTCTTCGTCTCACGACGCGGCACTGCCGCCATGCTGACCAGCCGGACACGATCCTCGCGCCGCACGCGTACCTGCGCGTCGATGTCCTGGTGCCGGGTACCCGGCCGGCGGCGCATCGTCAGCGCGATCGCCGCAACGATGCCGACCAGCAGAATCGCGGACGCCAATTCGAACGGGTAGGCGTACTGGGTATACAGCACCATGCCGAGCGCCTGCGTATTGCTGTAGTTCGCGGGATGGCTGACGGGTGTGCCGGCGACGGCAATGCCGGTGTGCTGCGACAGCACGACATAGCCGATCTCGGCGGCCACGACCGCGGCAATGATGGCGCCAAGCGGCGCGTAGCGCGTAAAGCCTTCGCGGATCGTCGCGGTACTGATGTCGATCATCATGACGACGAACAGGAACAGCACCATGACCGCCCCGACATACACCAGCACCAGCACAAGCCCCAGGAACTCCGCCTGCAGCATGAGCCACAAACCAGCCATCGCCACGAACGCGAGCACCAGGTGCAGCGCCGCGTGCACCGGGTTCTTGACGGTGATGACGCGGATACCGGCGACCAGCAGGATCGCGGCGAGAAGATAGAACATCAGTTCATGAAAAATCATGCGCAGGTGCTCACGGTTATCGATACGGCGCGTCGGCGGCCTTGGCCGCGGCGATCTGCGCCTCGTACTTGTCGCCGATCGCGAGCAGCTTTTCCTTGGTCATGATCTGCTCGCCGCGATGCTCGAAATGAAAATCCGTAATGTCGGTCAGCACGATCGAGTCCGTCGGGCAGGCTTCCTCGCAAAAGCCGCAAAAGATGCACTTGAACTCGTCGATATCGTAGCGTGTCGTGCGCCGCGTGCCGTCCTCGCGCTCTTCGGAATCGATCGTGATCGCCAATGCCGGGCACACCGCCTCGCACAGTTTGCAGGCGATGCAGCGCTCCTCGCCGTTCGGATAGCGGCGCAGCGCGTGCAGGCCACGGAAGCGCGGCGACTTGGGCGTATGCTCCTCCGGAAAACGGATCGTCGTCTTCGGCATGAAGAAATGCCGCAGCGTCACCGCCATGCCGACGAACATCTCCGTCAGGAACAGCGTTTTGAAGAAATGCGAAACTCGTTTCATCGTTTATACAAACCAGGGCGCGACGTGGTAAAGCCGCATCAGCCCGACCAGCACCAGCCAGAAAATCGTGAACGGTATGAACACTTTCCAGCCGAGGCGCATGATCTGGTCATAGCGGTAGCGCGGGAACGTCGCGCGGAACCACAAAAAGCAGAACATGAAAAACAGGGTCTTCAGGAACAGCCAGATCGCGCTCGGCGCGCCGATGACTGGCAGCCCCTGGAACGGCGACAGCCAGCCGCCGAAGAAGAAGATCGACGCCAGCATCGAGATCAGGATCATGTTCGCGTACTCGGCAAGAAAGAACGACGCGAACGTCGCGCCCGAGTACTCGATCTGGTAGCCGGCGACGATCTCGGTTTCGCCCTCCGCCATGTCGAACGGATGGCGGTTGGTTTCGGCGACGCCGGAGACGAAATAGATCACGAACAACGGCAGCAGCGGCCAGACGTACCAGTGCGCGATGTTGCCGCTCTGACCCTCGATGATGCCGTTGAGGTTCAACGTGCCGGCGGCGATCAACACGCCGATGACCGCAAAGCCCATCGCGATTTCGTAGGACACGAGCTGCGCCGCCGAGCGCATCGCGCCGAGGAATGCATACTTCGAATTCGACGCCCAACCGGCGATGATGACGCCGTAAACGCCGAGCGAAGTCATCATCAGGATATACAGCACGCCGGCATTGATGTTGGCAAGCACCAGCTTGGCGTTGAACGGAATGACCGCCCAGGCGGCAAACGCCGGCACCAGCATCACGATCGGCGCGAGAATGAACAGCACCGGACTGGCATTCGTCGGGACGACCACTTCCTTGATCAGCAGCTTGAAGACGTCGGCGAACGGCTGCAGCAAACCGTGGAAGCCCACGACGTTCGGCCCGAGACGCACCTGCATGAAGCCGATGACGCGGCGCTCCATGTAAGTGTAATAGGCGACCGCGATAATCAGCGGGATCATGATCGCCAACACGCCGCCGATCGAAATCAGCACGAACTGCGCCGTGGGCGGGAGCGCGTTCCAGTAGGTGTTGAAGGCGTGCACCATCAGGCCGTCTCCTTCGCATCAACCGCAACCGGCCGCACGTCTATGCGGCCATAAAGCGGCCCCAATGCGGCAGTCTCCGCGATACCGACCGGGATCCAGATAACGCCTTCGGTTATGCCCGCGTCGATGACCGCCGGCATCACTGCCTGCGCGTCCTGCTGCGATACTTCCACCGGCGCACCATCGGCGATCTCGAGCCGCTCGGCATCGGCGGGGGAAATTCTGACGGTGCGGCGCGCGTCGCGCGTGCGCTGCAAAGGCTCCGAGCGGCGCACCAGCGCATCGCCGGCATACATGCCGACCTCGCTCGCGCGGCGCAGACCCGTGGCCGCCTTGGGTTTCGCGAGTTTGCGCGTGCCGCTGTAGCGGTTATCCGGCGCAGCATCGCCGATCGCTGCGGCGAGTGCGCCGCGCACGTCCTCGACCGAGTCGTAGTCGAAGCCCGCGTACCCGAGCAGGTTGCCGAGGACGCGCAGAATCTTCCAGCCGGGCCTGGCTTCCGCGAGCGGCAGCGCAAAGCCATTCCGGCTCTGGCGACGGCCTTCGCAATTGACGTAGGTTGCGGCCGTTTCTCCGAACGCAGCCAGCGGCAGCAGCACCGTCGCGTAGTCACGCATCGCCGGGGTGACGAAGCTTGTCAGCGCGACGACCTCGTTCGCCGCTTTCAGCGCCGCCAGCGCCTCGGCGCCGTTCCAGCTTTCCAGCTCCGGCTCGACGCCCATCAGCAGGTAAGCCGGCCGCGGCGTCGCGAACATGTCGCGCGCGTTGAGGCCCGGCGCATTGATGGATGCACCACCCGGTCCGCGCCGTGGCAGGACGCCGGCAAGCGCCGCTCCAACGCTGTTGGCCGCCGGCGGCAGGTAGCCGAAGCGCACGCCGGCGAGTTCCGCGGCCAGCGCCGCAAGCGCGCGCACGTCGGCATAGGCCGGGTGGGTCATCGCCAGCCGGCCGATCAACACCAGCGCGTTGTCACTTTCGATCAGCCGCGCGGCCGCGGCGTGCTGGGCATCGGTGACCGTGACGCTGTCGAGCAGCGCGCGCGCGAATTCCGGTACCGGCCTTCCCGCCTGCTCCGAAAGCGCTTTGACGAGACCCGCAACCGCTTCCGGCAACGCGGCGGGATCAACGGTGATTTCTTCGGCCGGAAACAGCAAATCGTAGCGGCGCGGATTGATGAACATGATCCGGCCGCCGGCAAGCGCCGCCTTGCGCAGCCGGTGCGCCGCGATTGGCGCTTCCCGGCGGATGTTCGCTCCGATGACAAGCGCCGTATCGAGCTTTTCCAGATCCGCAAACGGCAAACCGAGCCACGGGAACAGCGGATCGGCATCGTCATCGCGAAAGTCGCCCTGTGTCAGACGATGGTCGATATTGTTCGTGCCGAGCTTGCGCGCGAGATCCTGCAGCAGAAACAACTCTTCGAGCGACAACGTCGGCGCACCAAGTACGCCGAGATCGGCGGCGGGCACCGATTTCAGCGCCGCGGCCGCACGCTCCAGCGCCGTCTGCCAGTCGATTTCGCGCCATGTATCGCCGTCGCGCAGCATCGGCCGCTCCAGGCGCTCCATACTTTGCAGGCCTTCGTAACTGAAGCGGTCGC
>DASSOO010000004.1:0-12669 GCA_035700455.1 Gammaproteobacteria bacterium | reverse complement strand
AGCGGCGCGGCAATCGGCGGCGTCCTGAGCGGCGCAGGTTTCTTTGCCGCATTCGGCAGCATTGCGATTGGCGTTGTCAGCGACCGCCTGTGGCGGCGGCCGTTTTTGATCGGCAATGAACTTTTGACAATCGCCTGCGGCCTGATCGCCGCGTCGACGTCGCAGGCGTGGCTGCTCGGAACGGCCATCATTCTCGCCGGCTTCGGTCGCGGCCAGACCGGCACCGCGGGGCCGTTTTCCCCCGCCGAGCAATCATGGCTTGCCGAGGCGATTCGCCCGGAGCGGCGCGGGCGCGTCTACAGTCTGAACGCCGGGCTCGGTTTTGTCGGCATGGCGATTGGCGCGCTGCTGGCGATGCTGCCTGCCGTTTGGCGCGGCATGCTCGGAAATGCGAATGCCTATCGGCCGCTGTTCGGGCTTGTTGTCATCGGCGGGATTATCAACGTCGGGCTGCTGTGGCGGGCGAAAGAATCGCGGCGCGCCGCCGCGCAGCGGCACAATCGCGCGCGGGTACGCGAGCAGCGGGGGACGCGGACCCGGCGGCGGGAAAATCACATGCTGATCCGGCTGGTCGAAATGAACGCCGCCAACGGATTGTCGATCGGCCTGACCGGGCCGCTGATCAGCTACTGGTTCGCGTTGAAGTTCGGCGTCGGCCCGGAAGCGATCGCGCCGCTGATGGCGCTGGCGTTCGCGCTGGCCGGTGCTGCAGCGATGCTTGCCGGCAGGTTGACCGACGCCTTGGGGCTCGCGCGCTCGGTAGTAGTGACACGCGGCGTCGGCGTCGTCATGCTCGGCGTGCTGCCGCTGAGCCCGTTTTTCTTGCTCGCCGCGCTGATTTACGTACTGCGCCTCGCGACCAGCGGCAGCTCGCTCGGCGCGCGCCAGGCCCAGGTGATCTCACTCGTCGGCGACGAGCGCCGCGGGTTGGCGACCAGTCTCAATGCCGCTTCGTTCCAGATTCCGCAGGCGGTTGGCCCGGCCGTCGCCGGCACATTGATCGGCGCCGGCTGGTTTGCGATTCCCTTCTACGCCGGCGCAGTACTGCAGCTCGGTTACGTGGCTGCCTACGGCAAGGTATTCGGCCGCTGGGAGAGGGAGGAGGCCGCCTCGCGCTAGAATCTAACTGTTGCCGTCGAGCAGCGATCGATACTGCGGCAGCAGCGCCGTCAATTCGCCGCGTTCAATCACATCCGCAAGTGCCGCGATATCGCGATCGAGCCTTCGGTCGCCTTTGTGCGGCGGTACGTGGCGGCGCGCCAGCGCATGCAATCGTTCGAGCGCCGGCGTCGTTTTCAGCGGCCGCTGCGCGTCGATCGCGGCGCTGGCGGTCAGCCATTCGATCGCGAGAATGCGCGCGACATTGCCGGCGAGCTGGTTCAGCTTGATACCTGCCCAGGTCGCCATGCTGACGTGATCTTCCTGGCCGGCAGAAGTCGAAATGCTGTCGACGCTCGCAGGATGCGCAAGCGTCTTGTTTTCGGACGCAAGCGCCGCGGCCGCAACTTGCGCGATCATGAAACCCGATTCAAGGCCCGGTTCGACGGTGACGAACATCGTAAGGTTCGGGTTCACTTGGCGTACGAGCAGGTCGCTGCGGCGCTCCGAAATGCCGCCGATTTCGGCGGTAGCGATCGCCATGAAGTCAGCGAGCATCGCGATCGGCTCCGCGTGGAAGTTGCCGCCTGAAAGGACGTCGGTACCGAAAATCAATGGATTGTCGGAAACGCTGTCGATTTCGAGCGCGAGCTTGTCCGCCGCATGCGCGAATGTATCCCGCGCCGCGCCGAGCACCTGCGGCATGCAACGTACCGAGTAGGGGTCCTGTACCCGGCCGCAGTCGCGATGGCTTTCCCAGATTTCGCTGCCGGTCAGGAGCGAACGGAACTGTTCGGCGACAGCAATCTGGCCCGGCATCCGGCGCACCTCGTGGATGCGGGCATCGAATGGCGTGTAACTGCCGGCAAGCGCTTCGACCGTCAACGCTCCAATCGCGATACTCGCGGCAAGCAACGTTTCTGCGCGCAGCAGCCCGCCGATTGCGAGTGCCGCGCTTGCCTGGGTGCCGTTCAACAGCGCGAGACCTTCCTTGGCCTGCAGCGTCACTGGCTCGCGCCCTGCGGCGGTCAGCACCTCCGCTCCGTGCAGGACGCGGCCGTCATGGACCGCTTCGCCTTCGCCAATCAGCACGAGTGCAAGATGCGCGAGCGGTGCGAGGTCGCCGGATGCACCAACCGAACCGCGGCTCGGGATCACCGGTACGACATCTGCGTTCAGCAATGCCAGCAGCGTATCGACGACCTCCGGCCGAATACCGGAGCAGCCGACCGCGAGACTGTTGGCCTTGAGCAGCATGATGCGGCGCACGATGTCCGGCGCAAACGGTTCGCCGACGCCGACGGAATGACTGCGCACGAGGTTGTACTGCAGCTCGATCAGTTTGCCCGGTTCGATGCGGGTGCGCGCGAACGCACCGAAGCCGGTGTTGATGCCGTAGCGCACCAGGCCCGTCGCGGCGACTTTCTCGACCGCGGCGAGCGACGCCTGCATTTGCGAACGTCCGGCGGCGGCAAGTTCGACGCGCGGGCGCTGCGCCTCGAACATGGCGAGATCGCGCAGCGTGAGGTCGTGGCCGGTGAGTTGCAGCGTGTTGCTCATTCGTTCTGTTCCGGTTTCTTGTCTCCGCGGGATACGGCTGGAATGAAGGGGGAGCTAATCGACTACCTGGCTCCAACGTCCCCGAGCGAGAGCAGGTCAAGGGTGCACGAGGCGGCCATTGTAATAAATTGCCTCGGGCCTGAGTCCACCGAGCTGATAACAAAGGAATTCCGGCGCCGGCAGATCCCACAACGTGAAGTCGGCGCGCGTGCCGACGCGCAGGCTGCCGATATCGTCGCGGCCGAGCGCGCGCGCGGCGTGGGCGGTGACGCCGAGTAGCGTTTCCTCGGGCGTCAGGCCGAACAGGATACCGCCCATGTGCATGATCGCGAGCAGGCTTACTATCGGCGAGGAGCCTGGATTGAGATCGGTGGCAATCGCGATCGGCACACGGTGACGGCGCAACAGTTCGACCGGCGGTTTTTGCGTTTCGCGCAGGAAATAGAATGCGCCCGGCAGCAGTACTGCGACAGTTCCCGCCGCGGCCATGGCTTCGACGTCCGGTTCGGCCGCGTATTCAAGATGATCGCAGGAGAGGGCGCCCAGTTCGGCCGCGCGTTGTGTCGCGCCCATGTTCGATAACTGGTCGGTATGCGCGCGGCGCTGCAGGCCCGCCGCCGCCGCACGCTCGAACAACATCTCAAGATCATCGCAATCAAACGCGATGTGCTCGCAGAATATGTCGGCGGTCGATGCAAGGCCGGCGTCCGCAACAGCCGGCAGCATCTCGTCGACGACTTCGCGCAGATAGCTCTTGCTGTTGGTATCTGCCGGAACCGTATGCGCCCCGAGGAATGTCGCCTCCACGTGCATGTTGCTTTGTTTGCCGAGCGCCGCGATTGCGCGCAGCATCTTGAGTTCGTCGGCGAGCGTCAGGCCGTAGCCGCTCTTGACTTCGCAGGTTGTGACGCCTTCGGCAGCAAGCGCGCGCAGGCGCGGCAGAGTGGCGGCGACCAGTTCCTCTTCGCTCGCCGCGCGCACGGCGCGCACAGTCGATAAAATACCGCCGCCGCCACGTGCAATTTCGGCATAACTTGCGCCGCGGAGTTTTGCCGCGTGCTCCGCCATGCGCTCGCCGGCGTAGAGCGCGTGCGTATGGCAGTCGACGAAACCGGGCAGCATGATACGATCGGCGGCGTCGACGATTTCGGTGGCCGCCGCATCGGCCGGCGGCTCGAGTGCCGCGATGCGGCCGTCGCGCACCGCGAGGCTGCGAAACGGCGCCATGCCGGCGCCATCCGTCATCGGATAGATGCGCGCGTTCTTGACGACGAGATCATACATGGGGCGCATAGGATACAGGCAATGCCGAAACGACTCACGTTCCGCTATGTGCTGACTCCGAACGGTGTCGAGCGCGACCGCACGCTGGAGATAGACGCGGCCGGCACGATTACGGCGATTACGCCGGCGACGAGCCCGGCGGACGGGTTTTTCGCGCTGCCGGGCATGCCGAACGCGCACAGCCACGCTTTTCAACGCGCGCTTGCCGGCTTCGGCGAAGCCCGGCGCGGTGAGGACTCGTTCTGGAGCTGGCGCGAGGCGATGTATAAGCTCGCCGGCCGCGTGACGCCGGACGACATGCGCGTCATCGCGCGCCAGGCTTTCGCCGACATGCTGCGCGGCGGCTATACCGGCGTCGCGGAATTTCATTACCTGCATGGGCTGCCGGACGCCGGCCAGGGCAGCGCGATGGCCGAGGCCGTGATCGCGGCGGCGGCCGACGTCGGCATTCGCCTCACCCTGCTGCCGGTACTGTACCAGGCGGGCGGCTTCGGCCGGCCGGCACAACCCGCGCAGAGGCGCTTCGTGCACGAGTCGCTCGACGACTACTTTCGCCTCGTCGAACAGTTGCGCGGCAAGGCCGCACTCGGCATTGCGCCGCACTCGCTGCGCGCGGTACCGGTGGAGCGCCTCCCGGAACTGGTCGATCGTGCGCGCGCACTGCTCGGCGCGGACTGCCCGGTCCACATCCACATCGGCGAGCAGACCGCCGAGATCGAGCAGTGCCACGCCCATTACGGTTGCGGGCCGGTCGAATTGCTCACGCGGCACGTCGAGCTCGACGCGCACTGGAACCTGGTCCACGCGACGCACGCGACCGAGGCCGAGCGTCGCTTGATCCGCAAACATGGTGCGACCGTCGTGTTGTGCCCGTTGACCGAGGCCTACCTCGGCGACGGCGTGTTTGCGGCGGCCGAGTATGCCGCGGCCGGCGGCCGCTACGCGATCGGTTCCGACAGCAATATTCGCGCGGATGCCGTCGAGGAGCTGCGCCTCCTCGAGTTCGGCCAGCGCCTCATCGACCGCCAGCGCGCGCGGCTGGCGACAGAGTCGGGTCTTGGAGGACCGCTGTGGAAGGCTGCGGCCGCCGGCGGCGCAGGCGCGCTCGGCAAGCATGGCGGCACGATCGCCGTGGGCCGGGCGGCGGATCTCGTCGTGCTCGACGAATCCTCTTCGGCACTCGCCGGCCACGAGGCGGCGACGCTGCTCGATGCGCTGACGATCGGCGGAGGGCGCGCGGACTTTGCCGCCGTTTACGTGGCTGGCGACAAGCGTATCGAGCGGGGCGAAGTCGTGGGCCGGATGGACCCGCGGCCGGCATTCGATGCGACGGTGCGCCGGTTGCTCGGCGCTTAGGACCTGTAGCGGCGGAATTAGCTGGAACGGCTGCTGGGCACTGTCCCGGGCAACTCGCGGGCGGCGGCGAATGCAAGCCAGCCGACATAGCCGCCGGCGATGACGTCGCCGAGGAAATGATATTCCGACACGATCAGCGCCGCGCCGAACAGCAGCATCGCCGCCCAGCACCAGGACTTCGCGCGCGGGTAGTAGTGCATGATCGCGAACAGAATCGCGCCGACGACGGCGAGGTGTCCCGACGGAAAGCCAAAGAACTGATCACTCGCTTGAAGCCACCTGAACTCGAAGTGATACGGATGATTGATCCAGTAGCGCGTATTGACGCGGCCGAAAACCGCCTTGAGCAAATCTTTGGCGGTGTAGCTGAGCGGCACTGCCGTACCGATCACCTGCAGCCAGCATACGAAGCGCGTGCCGGTGTGGTGGCGTCTGAGAATTACGTACGCGACCCAACTGCACACGGTGACGATCGCGACGAATACGTCGAGCAGGTCGGGGTATTGCGCTTGCACCACAAACTGCGTCGGCCCGCTGCCGAGTTTGCCAAGGATGAATTTGGCGAGCGGCAGGTCGACCCATGCGACGCTGACGGCCGTCGCAATACAGACGCCGATCAGTATTGCGAGAACGCGCGGCCAATCCTGCAACAGCAGCGAACGCGGTTGGAGCCCCGCACGTTCCGTTTCGGTGCGCGTGATAGTATCTACGGCCAGTTCGTTCTCGGCATCCATGCGGGGTATCAGCGGTGGATCAGGTTGTAGCCTATAACGTACGTGAGCCTGTCGCGACGGAAAAACGCGTCATTGTGAGCATTCCCCACACCGGCACTTATGTGCCCGACGACATCGCCGCGCAGTTTGCGTCGGATTACATTCGCACGCTGCCGATGACCGACTGGCACCTGCACCATCTGTACGATTTTCTTCCGCAGCTCGGCGTTACGACACTATACGCGACTTACAGCCGCTTTGTCGCCGACCTCAACCGGCCGCCCGGCGACGAGGCGCTGTATCCGGGCCGCTTCGAGACCGGCATCGTCGCTGAAAAAACGTTCTGGGGAGACGCGATCTACAGCCGGGCGCCGGACGCGGCCGAGGTTGAGCGCCGCAAGCGGCTCGTGCACGAGCCGTATCACCGCAAGCTGGCGGAGTTGATCGAAGCGAAGCGGCGCAAGTTCGGTCGCATCGTGCTGATCGATGCTCACAGCGTTGCCTCGCGCGCGAGCCTGTTGCACGGCGAACTCAAAGAGGACATTTTCCTCGGCAATCGCGACGGCGCGACTTGCGGCGACTGGTTGATCGATTATGTCGGCGGCTGCTTCAAAGACGCCGGCCTCAAGGTTTCGAACAACAACCCGTACAAGGGTGGCTACATCACCGATCACTACGGTCGTATCGACGGCGTCGAGGCTCTGCAGATCGAAATGTGCGAGCGCGTCTACATGGACGAGGGCAATCCGCCGGCCGCGCTGTCCGATCCGCGTTTCGGAAAGACGCGCGCGCTGCTGCGCGACATGTTCGCGTCGTTGTTGTTGCAGGCGGAAAGGCAACTGAACGAGGGTTAGTGGTAAGAGGGGAGAGGCTTTTTCGTCCACCGCTGACCACGAACCACTAACCTCGAATCTTCCACTTATTTCGGCTTCACGAACTTAAGGGTCATCCGGTCACTTTCGCCGATGTGGTCGAACACCGACTGAAGCTGCCCGGTGTAGGCTTTGAGAAACGCCTTTTCCTTGGCGTCGCTCTTGTCGATCATGCCGGTCAGCATTTTATCGACGTTCTCGGCCATCCTGTCTGGTGGCAAGACGTGAACAATGACGGTGCGTGGGTCGGCCGGGTTTGCATTGACCCGTGAGACTGCGGCCAACTTGAACCCCGCTTGTTCCACCGTGTTGATGACGTAGGCTTCCGGCAGCCGGTGCAGCATCTTTGCATCTTCCGCCGGGGCGGTTTCGGGATTCGCGCGATGCGCGACGACGCCGAAGATGCCGCCCGGCTTGAGTACGCGATAGACGGCTTTGAGCACCGCGTCGAGCGAGCCGGCATTTTTCCAGTCGTGCATGTTCCTGAATGTCAGTACCATATCGGCGCTGTTGGCAGGGCCGAGGTCGACCTTCCCGGGCGGCGAGAACGACACCACCTTGACGTTGCCATAGGTGGCGGGGTCGGCCTTGAGCTTGGCGCGAAATTTTTTTGCGCTTTCCTGCTCGAATTTGCTCTTGCTGTCGAGCGGCGGCGCGGCGTCGACCAGGTGGCCGTGGTCCTTGAGGTAAGGTGCGAGAATCTCGGTATACCAGCCGGCCGGCCCCGGCTGCAGTTCGATGACGGTCATGTCGGGCTTGAGGCCGAAGAATTCGAGCGTCGCGTGCGGGTGGCGATACTTGTCGCGCAGTTTGTGCGCGACGCTGCGTTGCGGGCCTTGAATCACGTCGATCAAGTGATCGGGCGGATAGTATTGGGTCGCGGAAGCAAGCGTCGATATAAGCGCCAGCGGCAGCAGCATTATCAGGGGTATGGCAATTTTCATCGCGGCCTCCTTGTTGTCAGACGAGCCGGGCGGACTCGGATTTGTACCGGGTCTATGTCAAAATACACCGTTTTGGCCCGTCCGCAAGCCGGCGGCGGGCGTCCCTCAACGCGACCAAGATGAGCCACGAGAAATTCAACCTGGTGCTGGAATCCAGCCTGATGATCACGCCGCGGGTGCGGCAATTGTCGTTCGTGCGGGCAGACGGGCAGCCGCTGGAATATACATCCGGCCAGTTCATCACGCTGCACCTGCCGTACGAGGGGACGATATTGCGACGCAGCTACAGCATTGCCGCGATGCCGGGCGAAACCGTCCGCATCGCGGCGACGCATGTCGTCGACGGGCGCGCGACGCGGCTGCTGTTTGCGATGCAGCCCGGGGACCAGGTTGAAGCAACGGGACCATTTGGGCGCTTTGTGCTGCGCGATGATCCGCCGTCGCGCTACATACTCGTCGCGACCGGCACCGGTGTCTCGCCGTACCGGGCAATGTTGCCGCGGCTGCGCGATCTGCTCGACGGCAGCAACTATTCGGCGACGCTGCTGCTCGGCGTGCGCGGCCCCGACGAACTGTTGTTCGGTCAGGATTTTATCGACTTCGCAGCAAGCCAGGCGGGCTTCGAGTTTGTCGCGTGCTACAGCCGCCACATGCCCGAGGCGCCGGGCGCGCACGAGCGTCCCGGCTACGTGCAGAACACGCTGCGTGAACTCATCGTCGATCCGGAGCGGGATATCGTTTATCTGTGCGGCAACCCGGACATGATCGACGCCGCAGTTGCCGATCTCAAGGAAAAAGGCTTTCAGAATCCCCGCCTGCGGCGCGAGAAATACGTCTCTTCGAACTGAGGCTCGGCACTGGTTGGGGTATCATCCCCCGGCAGAGCCGATAAACGGGGGATCGCCATGAATGAACCAGAATTTGCGGCCGGCGCCGGATCGCAGCCGATCACCGTTTCGGACAACATGCTCGACGCGCTCCGTGCCACCAAACCATGGGTGAGGTTGATCGCCGTCGTCGGCTTCATCTGGGCCGGCCTGGTTATGCTGGGCGGCATCGCCATCCTCATCGATCCGAGCGGCGCGCGTCAGACTTTCGCGGGTACCGCTGTCGGTATCATCGATCTGGTACTCGCACTGATTTATTTCTTTCCGTGCCTGTTTTTGTTCGGCTACGCCAGCGCGATCGGCGACACACTCAATGGCGGTGGAGGCGGCGCGCTGGAGAAAGCGCTGGAGCGCCAGCGGTTGTTCTGGCATTACGCCGGGATTCTCGCGTTAATCGGACTGGTTCTCGGCATCATCGCATTCGTCGCGACTATAATTCTCGGTATTACCGGCCTTGGGCTGGGGAGCATGATCAATCGCTGACAAGGAGTTGTCATGGACACGACATGGATCGTCGTCGCCGACAGCGCGCGTGCGCGCATCTTCGACGCCGGAAAATTCGGGCGCGATCTGAACGAGATCGAGGATTTATATCACCCGGAATCGCGGCTGCATGAGGGCGATCTGCGACAGGGAGAAGAGGGCAGCCAGGACGAAAGCGTGCCGCTGGCGCGCAGCGGCACGGGCCCCAAGACAAGCGAGCATGAAAAACATATCGAAGGATTCGCGCGCGATGTCGCGCGGCATCTGGACGATGCCCGCCACCGCGGCCGTTTCGACAAGCTGGTGCTTGTCGCCGCGCCGGCAGTTCTGGGTGAGCTGCGCGATCAGATCGACGCTGCAACCGCCGCCTGCGTCAAGCGGGAAATCGACAAGAACCTGGCGCAACATTCGCCGGAAGAAATAAAAGAGTGCCTGGGACTAAGTGCCGGGGACTAAGCAAAAGAAAAACGATATCTTCGACCGCTCGTACAACTGCTATCGTTGACAGCGCGAAAGGCTGCTGCTTCACTCAG
This sequence comes from Gammaproteobacteria bacterium, assembly GCA_035700455.1. Classification (GTDB taxonomy): domain Bacteria; phylum Pseudomonadota; class Gammaproteobacteria; order Natronospirales; family DASSBR01; genus DASSBR01. The sequence goes on along the minus strand of DASSOO010000004.1, from coordinate 2,939 downwards.
CCTCAAGCACCGAGTCCTCGTTATTCTGCCTTTCAGGCCGTCTTCAACCGCCGATATTTGATCCGGTGCGGCGTGTCGGCCTCGACGCCGAGGCGCCGCTTGCGGTCGGCTTCGTAGTCCGCGTAGTTACCCTCGAACCAGACGACCTGGCTGTCGCCTTCGAACGCGAGGATATGCGTCGCGATGCGGTCGAGGAACCAGCGATCGTGCGAAATGACGACGGCGCAGCCGGGGAACGCAAGCAGGGCTTCTTCCAGCGCGCGCAGCGTTTCGACGTCGAGGTCGTTGGTCGGCTCGTCGAGCAACAATACATTGCCGCCGCTCTTTAGCAGCTTGGCAAGATGTACGCGGTTGCGCTCGCCGCCGGAAAGATCCCCGACGCGCTTCTGCTGATCCGGCCCCTTGAAATTGAAGCGGCCGACATAGGCACGCGAAGGTGTTTCGTAGCTGCCGACGGTGATGATGTCGTGGCCGCCCGAAATTTCTTCCCAGACGGTCTTGTTGCCGTCGAGTGCGTCGCGGCTCTGGTCGACGTAGGCGAGCTTGACGGTTTCGCCGATACGCAATTCGCCGGCGTCCGGCTGCTCCTGGCCGACAATCATCCGGAACAGCGTCGTCTTGCCGGCACCGTTCGGGCCGATGATGCCGACGATGCCGCCCGGCGGCAGGTTGAAGTTGAGGTTATCGACCAGCAGGTTGTCGCCGAAACCCTTGCGCACATTCGTTGCCTGCACGACAACATCTCCCAGCCGCGGTCCGGGTGGAATGTACAGCTCCTGCGTTTCGTTGCGCTTCTGAAATTCGCTCGATGCCAGCTCTTCGAAGCGCGCGAGGCGTGACTTGCTCTTCGCATGGCGCCCTTTGGGGTTCTGCCGCACCCATTCGAGTTCTGCCTGCATGGCCTTGCGGCGCGACGATTCCTGCTTCTCCTCGATTTCGAGCCGCTTTTCCTTTTGCTCGAGCCAAGATGAGTAGTTGCCTTCCCACGGAATGCCATGGCCGCGGTCGAGTTCGAGAATCCAGCCGGCGACGTTGTCGAGGAAGTAACGGTCGTGCGTGACGGCGACGACGGTACCCTTGTATTCGCCCAGAAACCGCTCGAGCCACGCAACCGACTCGGCATCCAGATGGTTGGTCGGCTCGTCGAGCAGCAGCATGTCCGGCGACGACAGCAGCAGCCGGCACAACGCGACCCGGCGGCGCTCGCCGCCGGAGAGCTTCGTCACGTCCGCATCCCACGGCGGCAGACGCAGCGCCTCGGCGGCGACTTCGAGTTGGTGATCGAGATTGTGGCCGCCCGCGGCCTGCAGGATGTTTTCGAGCCGTGCCTGCTCGGCGGCGAGTGCCTCGAAGTCAGCATCCGGTTCGGCGTAGGCTGCGTACACCGCATCGAGTTTCTGCTGGGCTTCCTTGACTTCACCCAGACCCTCTTCGATATTGCCGCGCACGTCCTTGGCCGGATCGAGCTGCGGCTCCTGCGGCAGGTAGCCGATGTTGATGCCCGGCTGCGGCCGCGCCTCACCGTGGATTTCAGTATCGACGCCGGCCATGATGCGCAGCAGCGTCGACTTGCCGGCGCCGTTCAGGCCAAGCACGCCGATTTTGGCTCCCGGGAAAAAAGACAGCGAAATGTCCTTGAGGATTTCGCGTTTGGGGGGCACGATTTTGCCCACCCGGTTCATGGTGTAGATGTACTGCGCCACGCTTGCTCGTTCAGGATTGGCCGAATGCGCCATTATCCTGAAAAAGACCGGGGATTGCCAAGCCGATTTCAATGCCGATCGCGGAAGCGTGCATGCGCGCTCGGTCGAATCTGCGAGCCAAAGCGCTTGGTGTACACCTGCGTGATCTCGGCACCGAAGAACAGGATCAGCGAGGCGTAATAGACCCAGACGACGACGAGAATCAGAGAACCGGCGGCGCCGTACGAGTTGAAGCGGGCGTGGCCGATGTAAAGGCCGATGAAGTAGCGGCCTATGGTGAACAGTGCGCTGGTGATAAGCGCGCCAATCGACACGTCGCGCCAGCCGATACGGACGTCCGGAACAAACTTGAATACCATTGCGATGATGCCGGCGACGACCAGAAACGAGACGATGCCGTACACGATGCGGATGAAAATGTCGGCGCCGGGGAACAGGTGCGAGAAGTAGTATTGCAGGCCGGCGATCAACGTGCTCACGACCATCGACACCAGCAGGATGAATGCGAGCGCGAACACCATGCCGAGCGAAAACAGCCGTGCACGCAGGAAATTCATGATAACGCCGTAACGCGGCGCGGCTTCGACGTTCCAGATCTGGTTCAACGCCGACTGCAACTGCGCGAACACGGTGGTCGCGGCGACAATCAGGACGGCGGTGCCGACGATTGTGGAGATGACGCCGGTGCGGTGGCTGCCGGCGTTTGCGAGCATCGCCTGCACCGCTTCGGCCAGGGCCTTGCCCATGATCGAGCCGCTGTAGCCGCCGAGTTGTCCGCGCGCCGCTTCTTCGCTGAAGATCAGGCCGGCGGCGCCGATCAGAAGCAACAGCAGCGGCGCCATAGACAGGAGCGTGTAATAACCGAGTGCCGCCGCGAGTTGAAACGGGCGGTCGTTGAAAAAGGTCGCGACGATTTCGCCGGCCGCGTCCTTGACCGTTTTTGCAACCGAGCGAAGGCGGGCATCGTCCATGATGCAATCCTAAAAAAGTGCCTAGGACTGAGTGCCTAGGACTGAGCCAAGAGTGGCGGCATCCAACCGGTCGCCGAACGCGCACCGACACAAAGTAGTACCTGCCTTTTTCTTCCTTCTTCCATACCGAGTCCCAGGCACTTAGCACCAGGCACTCGGTGAATGCGGCTGTCGAGCCGCATTCATCGATAAAGGTCTCCCGCCCGTTCCGGCTGGTAAATGATGTCGACGATTTTGACTTTCATCGTACCGCCACCGGGGCGCG
>DASSOO010000003.1:0-5289 GCA_035700455.1 Gammaproteobacteria bacterium | reverse complement strand
AGTCACCGGCCAGTGCGCGCAACAGCGCCGCGAAGCTGAAGCCGCCGCTGACGATCTTGCCGACGCCGAGCGTCAGGCCATCGGGGACGCTGGCCAGTGCCGCGGCGGTACCGGAAACCGCCGTACCGGTGCCGAATCCGGTGCCAGCGGCACCGCCCGCCAGCGCGCCGCCAATTTGCGCGATGCCGGTACCGGTGCCGCTGAAATTGGTGAGCCCGGCAGTACCGTGGTTACCGACCGCGTCAGCGGCCCAGGTAATGCCAAGTTCGGCGGATCGGTCGGAATTCAGTTCGGCAATGATCGCCTGCACGAATACCTCGGCGCGGCGGATGTCGAGCTTGTCGATGATGTCGCGGATCGAGCGCATCGTCTTCGGCGGCGCCGTGACTACGATCGAGTTGGTGCCTTCGTCGGCGATGACGTCGGTCGCAGTGCCATTGGCGCTGGGCGCGCCTTTGCCGCCGGGTGCGGCTTTTTCGCTCGCGGTGACGTAGCTTTGCAGGATCTTGGCGATGTCAACCGCCTTGGCATAGTGCAGGTAGATGACCTGCGTGTTACCGCCCTGTTTTTGGGGCGTATCGAGTTGCGCGATCAGCGCCTTGACGCGCAGCCGCTCAGCCTGGCCGCCGCCGATCAGTACGCTGTTGGTGCGCTCGTCTGCAGCGACGCGCACCGGGTTGCCGGAATTCTGCTGCGCGCCCTGCAGGAGCGCGCCAATGACGCGCACCACGTCTGTGGCCGACGCATTTTCGAGCGGAATTACGTCGACGGCGCTGTTGCTGCCGGACTGGTCGATCTTGTGAATGATGCGGATCAGCCGCTGAACGTTGTCGACGCGGTCCGAGAGAATCAGCATGTTGGATGGCTGATATGCGGCCAGGTGCGCCTGTGTCGACATCAGCGGGCGCAGCACCGGCACGAGTTGCGCCGCGGGCACGTCGTGGACTTCAACGACTTCCGTGATCATCGCGTCGCCGGGGGCGCTCCCGAGTTCCGAAGAACCGACCCCGGGCTCTTCGCGCGCCTTGAGCGCCGGGATGATCTTGGTTACGGAGCCGGACGGCACTGCCGCAAAACCATGCACTTCAAGTACCGACAGGAAGGCGCTGTAGACCGCATCGGCGCTGATCGGTTTCGCTGAAATGACGGTTACGCGTCCCTGCACCTGTGGGTCGAGGATAAAGTTCCTGCCGGTGATCGCACCGATATCTTCGGCGACCTGGCGGATGTCGGCATCCTTGAAGTTGAGGGTGATCGTCGCTTGCGCCGACGTCGTCGGCGCCTTGGCGCTGGTCTTGGCCTGGGACTTGGCAGCGTCCGCCGCGACGGCGTTTGTGCACAGCACCGCCCCCAGCACCGCTGCGATCACCCACTGACATTTAATCACTGCTTTCCCTCTCGTGCCCCGCCAAGTATAGCGGCTCACTCTTTAATAGATTTACGCCGCCCCGGGCGGCACCGGCATTTAATGCGACAGCGAAACCGTTACCTGCGTCTTCTGCCCGTTACGCAGTACGGTCAGCTTTGCCGAGCCCGCGTGTTTCGTTGCCATCAGTTTCATCAGGTTGCGCGGGTTCGACAATGGGTGCCCATTGACCGCCTCTATAACGTCGCCCGGCCGAAGCCCGGCAGCCGTAAACGCTGCCGCGTTGCTGCCCGGATAGACGCGATAGCCTGTCAGTTTGCCGTTAACCATCGCCGGCTCGGTGCGAATAAAACTGTTGAGGGCGCCCAGCGAGCGTCCGCGGCCGGGGTGCCGGACTGCGGTATGGCGCGGGCGAGGTGCCGGCGGTGCGCTGGTTTGCGAGGTAGTAAAGTGCCGGGTAACGCCGCCCGATCCCGATCCCGCTTCCGACTTCGGCAGCCGCAGCGCTTCGAGGTGTCCGTCGCGCTCAAGTAGCACGCGGTCGGCATAGATGCCGTGGACGACAGCGCCGCCCGGGATGCGCCCGCCGATCCGATAGCTTTTTTCATCGCCCTGGCCGTTGCCGGTTGCAATCAGCGCCCACGAATCGCCCGGGTTGTCCGCGGCGATGATACCGCGCAACGTGACGTTGAGATTGGTCTCCGGCGCGTTGATGCCCGCGTTCGCGGTCACCGGGGCATCGGCGCGGCCGAACAGGTGCATCGATGCGATCCGTGCTGCGATTTCGGCGGCGCCTGCTGCGGCGGGAGCGGGCGCCGCGACGACTGCCGGAACAGCCGCGACCGACGGTGCCGGCTCGGGTACGGCCAGCCACGTCAGTCGGGCCAGAACATAGGCGATAGCGATAACGGCGCATACGGCGGCGCCTTCCGGCAGCCATGCCGCGACAGCGCCGCCGTCGAGGCGGCGCAGGCGCGTGCCGAGTGCGCCGTCCAGTTTGCGCCAGTTGCCGTTCAAATTTGCGCCGTCACAGGCCTGCCGAATAAACCGTTTTATCATACGCAGTTTTAGGGAACTCCCCAAGGCGGCTTGCCTGCCGCACCGGCGGCGGAATGTGCGTCCGTTCCGGATTTTTCCGCGTATGTCGGAAACTGGTATCGCGGAGCGTGCTTTTCTGCGGATTTTTCGACTTTCCGACTTGTCGAATCCAGTGGGAAGGATAATATTAAAGTTGTATGAGAACCTGCTTAACGCGGAACACAGCCAAAACCAGCCGGGATCTGCGAACATGAGCGACGAAAGTCACCGCGATCATCACGGTCTCGTCCTCGAAGAGGCCAAACCGCGGCTGAAGGAGCCGCAGTTATATAAGGTCGTGTTGCTCAACGACGACTATACGCCGATGGAATTCGTCGTCGAAGTGCTCGAGCAGTTTTTTCATCTTGACCGCAGCCGCGCCACGCAAATCATGTTGCACGTCCACACGCGCGGCAAGGGCGTCTGCGGTGTGTTCACCTACGAGATTGCCGAGACCAAGGTCGCGCAGGTCGGCGATTATGCACGCAAGCACCAGCACCCGCTGCTGTGCACGATGGAGGAGGCTTAGGCCATGCTGAGCCGCGAACTGGAAGTCTGTCTGAACGTCGCTTTCAAACAGGCGCGGGACAAGCATCACGAGTTCATGACTGTCGAGCATCTGCTGCTCGCGATTCTGGATACCCAGAAGGTTGCGGATACGCTGAAGGCTTGCGGCGCCGAAGTGGCAAAGCTGCGCCGCGATCTCACCGCCTATATTAATGAGCACACCCCGAGTCTCGATCCGCGCGAATCGCAGGATGTGCAGCCGACACTCGGTTTCCAGCGGGTGCTGCAACGCGCTGTATTTCACGTGCAGTCGTCGGGCGAAAAGGAAGTTACGGCTACCAATGTCCTGGTAGCGATTTTTGGTGAAAAGGAATCGCAGGCAGTCTACCTGCTTGGCCGCCAGGGCGTCAGCCGGCTGGATATTGTCAACTATATTTCTCACGGCATTTCCAAGATCCATGGCGATGAGGGACTGGAAGGCTCGGCAGATGAGGCCGGTGACGACGATGAAGAGACGGCGAGCGGCGGCAAGAGCCCGCTGGATGCCTACGCGACCAATCTCAACCGGCGGGCGCGCGAGGGCAAGATCGACCCGCTGATCGGCCGTGAATACGAAATCGAGCGCACGATCCAGATCCTGTGCCGGCGGCGCAAGAACAACCCGCTGTTTGTCGGCGAGGCCGGCGTCGGCAAGACGGCCCTCGCCGAGGGGCTGGCGCGGCGCATCGTCGAGCACCGCGTGCCCGACCTGCTCGAGCACAGCACGATTTACGCACTCGACCTGGGTTCGCTGATCGCGGGCACCAAGTATCGCGGCGATTTCGAAAAGCGGCTGAAGGGCGTGCTTGCCGAGCTCAAGCGACGGCCGAACTCGGTGTTGTTCATCGACGAGATTCATACCGTGATTGGTGCCGGCGCGGCATCCGGCGGCGTCATGGATGCATCGAACCTGATCAAGCCGGTGCTGGCCAGCGGCGACCTCAAGTGCATCGGCTCGACGACCTATCAGGAATACCGCGGTATTTTCGAGAAGGATCGTGCGCTCGCACGCCGCTTCCAGAAGATCGACGTGGCGGAGCCGACGGTCGCTGAGACCGCGGAAATCCTCAAGGGCCTGCGCTCGCGCTTCGAGGAGCACCACGGCGTCAAGTATCCGAACAAGGTGCTGGAAGTGGCGGCCGAGCTGGCGGCGCGCTACATCAACGACCGCCACCTGCCGGACAAGGCGATCGACATCATCGACGAGGCCGGTGCCAACATGCGCCTGCGCGCGGCGAGCAAGCGCCGCAAGACGATTTCGATCGAGGACATCGAAACGATTGTCGCCAACATTGCGCGCATCCCGCCGAAGACGGTATCGAGTTCCGACAAGGAATCACTGAAGAATCTGGAGCGTAACCTGCAACTCGTGATCTATGGGCAGGACAAGGCGATCACGGCGCTGGGTGCGGCGATCAAGATGAGCCGGTCAGGGCTGGGGGACGTACAGAAGCCGATCGGCTCGTTCCTGTTTGCCGGCCCGACCGGCGTCGGCAAGACGGAGGTCACGCGGCAGCTTGCGCTAATCATGGGCATCGAGTTCGTGCGCTTCGACATGTCGGAGTACATGGAACGGCACACGGTCTCACGCCTGATCGGCGCGCCGCCGGGCTACGTTGGCTTCGACCAGGGCGGTCTGTTGACCGAAGCGATCATCAAGCATCCGCATTGCGTGCTGCTGCTCGACGAAATCGAGAAGGCGCATCCGGAAGTCTTCAACCTGCTGCTGCAAGTGATGGACCATGGCACGCTGACCGACAACAACGGCCGCAAGGCAGACTTTCGCAACGTCATCATCGTGATGACGACCAATGCCGGTGCGCAGGAAAGCAGCCGCCGCTCGATCGGTTTTACCCAGCAGGACCACGCGACCGATGCGATGGAAGTCATCCGCCGCATGTTTACGCCGGAATTTCGCAATCGTCTCGACGCGATCATCCAGTTCGAGCCGTTGGATACGCGCACGATCGCACGTGTCGTCGACAAATTTATCATCGAGTTGGAGGCTCAACTCGAAGAAAAGAACGTCACGCTGTTTGTCGACGAAGAGGCCCGGAATCTGCTGGCCGAGCGCGGCTACGATCCGCACATGGGCGCACGGCCGATGGCCCGTGTCCTGCAGGAGTCCATCAAGAAGCCGCTCGCGGAAGAGTTGCTGTTTGGCCGCCTGGCCGGCGGCGGCCATGTCGACGTGACGGTAAAAGAGGGCGAGTTGGCGCTGGAGATCACGCCGAAGAACGAAGAGGCAACAACGTAGCCAAGGTAATGGGTAATAGGTGATAGGTCATAGGGCAGGAATG
>DASSOO010000002.1:0-2310 GCA_035700455.1 Gammaproteobacteria bacterium | reverse complement strand
CTCGCCTCGTCGCTGTCGGGCCGGCTGTACATGCCGTTCGGTTTTCGCAATGCCGCGCTTGGCGGCGCGCTGTTGATGCTTGCCGCGGCTGCAGGATTTCTCGCCCTGCCGTTCCCGGGCCCTGTGTGGGCGGTAATTCTCGATCAAATGATGCTCGGTGCCGGCTTCGGCATGCTGTCGACACCGCTGCTGGTTGGCGTGCAATCGGTCGTCGGTTGGAGCCAGCGCGGCGTCGTTACCGGCGCCAACATGTTTTCGCGCTACCTCGGCCAGAGTCTCGGCGCCGCGATATTCGGCGCGGTGTTCAATAATGCGATGAGCACGCAGTTGGCCGCGGCGCCTGCCGCGCTCCGCGGCCATTTGCCGCGGCACGTCAACCGCGTCATCGGCGTTTTGCAGTCGCATCACGGCGGCGGTGCCGTGGAAGATTATCTGCGGCGCACGTTTTACTTCGGCGCCCACCACGTGTACGCAGGTATGGCTGCCGCCGCGATCCTCGTTATCGCCCTCGTGCTGCTAACGCCGCGGCATTTTCCGATCGTCGAGGAGTGAGGACGATTGCAGTGTCTTACAATGTCGGCTTTGTCCGCGCGAGAACGCAATGACTGAAGCTCACGACGTCGTCGAAGTCGAACCCGCTGCACCCGCGCGGCATTCGATCATCTGGCTGCACGGGCTCGGTGCCGACGGCCACGATTTCGAGCCGCTGGTGCCGCAACTACGTCTCCCGGCGGAACTCGCCGTGCGTTTCGTGTTTCCGCACGCGCCGATCCGGCCGGTGACTCTCAACGGCGGCTATCGCATGCGCGCATGGTTCGACATCTCGAGCATCGACCGGCACACGCGCATCGACCACGACGGGATTCGCGAATCCGTCGAGCGCGTCCACGCGCTGATTCGCCGCGAGAACGCGCGCGGCGTGCCGAGCGAGCGTATCGTGGTCGCCGGTTTCTCGCAGGGCGGCTCGGTCGCGCTGCATGTCGCCCCGCGCTATCCCGAGCGCCTCGCCGGGCTGATCGCGCTGTCCACGTTTGAACTCACCAATGCCGCGCTCGCCGCAGAGGCCGCCGATGCGAATCGGAGTCTGCCGGTCTTTATGGCCCATGGCCGCCAGGACAACGTCGTCGCTCCCGCGCTCGGCATCGCCAGCCGCGACGCCCTCGTCGCTGCCGGCTATCCGGTGAGCTGGCATGAATACGAGATGCCGCATGCGGTTTGTCCGCAGGAGATCGCGGATTTACGGGAGTGGCTTATCGATACGCTGAAAAAAAGTGCCTAGGACTAAGTGCCTGGGACTAAGTGAAGATTTGGCCATTTCGGCTTCTCTTGTAGGAGCCGCTGGTTCAGTTTTGACGCTTGTAGTGCCAACGGGAAGAAAAGAGCGACGCTTCTTCTTTACTCAGTCCTAGGCATTCTCTTCATTGGCTTTCCAATGTATAGATTAGGTCTCCCCCACTCGCCACACTGCTCGACTCGGTCGCGAGTTTCCAGCGGCTGCTCAAGGTGTATTCGAGGCGCACGGTATTGATCGGCTGGAACAGGCCGATGCCGTAGCTGATGTAGAGGCGCGGCGAGAGATACTTGCCGATGACCAGCGCGGCTTCCTCGGTATTCTGTGCCGAGCCCGGTTCCTGCGAACCGGTCTGGATCGCGAAGGTGTCGACGCCCAGGTTCTTGCCGATGGTGCTGGCGATCGAGTTGCTCTGGTTGATGCCGAGCGACAGCGCGAGCCTCGATAGTGCCGAACCCTGCTGCTGCGAGGTGTTGTTGAGCGGGCGGCCGAGCACCAGCCACGACAACTGCTCGGCCTGCGGCATCGCCGGATCCGAAAACAACTGAAAGTCCGGACGCTTCAGCGTGCCGCTTGCCTCGATGCCGACGGTGATGTTCTCCGCCGGATGGCGCACCGCGCGCACGTCGAGACCGGGCTCGTCGACCGGACCTCCGGCAAACAGCAGTCGCCCGGTCTGGATGACGAGGCCCTGGCCGTAGGCACGGTATTCGCCGTCGACGATGTGCAGTTCGCCGTTCGCGTGCGGCGGCTCGCCGCCCTTCTCGCTGATCGTCAGCTCGCCGCCGATACGGCCCGACAGCCCGAAGCCCTTGAAGTGCACCTTCTCGCCCAGCGTCAGAAGGATTTGCGCGTTCAGTTGCTGCACGAGCCGCGATTGCCGTTGCTTGCCGGGCGTGACGATGACCTGATCCTCGGATGCCGTTACCGCCGTGGCCGGGATTTGTTCGGGCGTGATGTTGGCTTTCGGTACCGTCACGCTGCCGGTGACGTCGAGGTTGGTGCCGGTGAGCTTTACC
>DASSOO010000001.1:0-9729 GCA_035700455.1 Gammaproteobacteria bacterium | reverse complement strand
CGCGTATCTTGGCCGGGTTTTCAGGCTGATAGGTGTCCATGACGCGAACTGCAGCAAGAATCGTGCCAAAGCGGCGCAGGCAGCAATTCCTGGCGCGCCGCAGATTTCGCGTATGAAAGGCACGGCAAGAGGACGTCCGGTTGTGTCCGCCGGGCGACAAGCGGACACTCCGCCGACGGGCCATCCGCCGGCCTCAGGCGTTGGAACGCATTCCGGTGTTTCCCCGCGCGATGACCACGCGGTTGCGGCCGCCGCGCTTGGCCGCGTAGAGCGCGCGATCGGCGCTTTCGAGCAGCGCCGCGCTGGATTGTGTCGCCTCGTCGACTGTAGCAACCCCGAAGCTCATCGTTACGCGAATGTCGGCCTCGAGATCATTCCAGCCGGCATCGGCGACCTGTTCGCGGAGCTTCTCGCACACGACGCGCGCCTGTTCGCGATCGGTCTCCGGCAAGAGCAGCACGAACTCCTCGCCACCGTAGCGGGCGACGAGATCGGTCGCCCGCACGCCGCGGTGCAGGATTTCGGCAACGCGGTAGAGTACTTCGTCGCCGAGTGCGTGGCCGTAGTCGTCATTGACTCGCTTGAAGTGGTCGAGGTCACACATTGCCAGCGCGAGCGGATGGCCGAAACGCAGCGCGCGGTGCAATTCCTGTTCGAGCGCTTCGTCGAGATGGCGGCGGTTGGCGAGCCGGGTCAGCGGGTCGCGGCGGTTTTCCTGTTCGAGACGCGCGAGCAGCGCCTCCTTCTGGCGCATCGTCTCCTCAAGCGACGCGGTCAGCAGTTCCAGCTCGGCGGTGCGGCTGGCGACGCGATCCTCGAGTTCCTGCTGATGGTTTTTCAGTTCCGCGAACAGTCGCGTGTTGACGATCGCGACCGCGATCTGGCTGGCAAAGCTTTCGAGCAGGTGCAGCGCGCGCGGCTTGAATGCATACGGCTTGTAGTCCTGCACGCTGAGCACGCCGACGGTTTCGTTGCCGAAATTGATCGGGATCGAGATGATCGACACCGGGCTGCGCCCGAGGATGATTGCGCCGCGGACGCTGGGGTGCGCCGTAGTGCGCCGGTCGGGAACGAAAACCGCTTCGTTGTGCTGCATCGTCCAGGCGAGCAGTCCCTCGCCGGGCTTGCGTCGCGCCGGCGGGTGGCGCACGCCGTCGTCGTAGTTGAGGCGTACGTCGAGTTCGTCGGCGTCGCGGTCGTAAATGCCGATGATGAACGCGGCAAAATCCATCAGCCCCTGCGTTTCGCGGAAAATCACCTCGACGATGTCGTCGATGCCGGCGGCCGAATTCACCGCCTGGTTGACGCGGTTGACGGCGCCAAGTTCGCGGGCGCGCTCGCGTTCGCGTTCGGCGACGCCGGCGACGTACTTGAACAGCACCGCGACCGCGATGACGAACGCCACGTAGACCGCGAAACCCAGCCACGACAGGCGGATAAACGCGAGCGCCGCGATGATGCCCGACAGGCCGATCAGGAGCTCGTTGAGCGTGCTGCGCCAGTCGACCGGCTGGCGGCGCGCGGCCGGTGTCATGCTGCGCCAGGTCATCGGCAAGAACAGCAGTTCGTTGATTGCTTGCAGGGTCAGGATCAGCAGGCAGATGCGGCCGAAATCGACGAGATCGATCGGCCGTCCCGGCAGTACGCCGCCAAGCCCCGCGTACACGAGGCCGGCCGCCAGCGTCGCCAGCAGAAACATGCCGGCGTTGGCAGCGGCGCGCGTCACGCGTGGCAGCCATGGTTCGCGGCGCGGGTCCGCGATCAACGTCCACAGCATTGCGCTTGCGCCCGCGACCCAGGCCGCCGGCGCCGCACCGAATACCAGTACCGCCGCAACCAGCGCCAGCCGGTCGAGCGACACGTAGCCGCGGCCACGAGCGCCGAACGCCGCGGCCGGCACCGACAGGCTCATCAGCACGAGCTGGAAAAAGGTGAAGAAAACAAGCGAAGGCGGGTGCAGGCCCGCGAGTGCCGGCGCCGTGTACCAGGCAGCACCGAATGCGGCGGCAAAATAGGCGAGCGCAGTCCACGCCGGGATGCGATTTTCACCCGTCGCCGAGCTGCTATCCTTTGCCGCCCTCTGTGGCTCTCTCGTCCGAAGCGGTTTCATGTTGTCGAGGCGGCAGCAGGGCCGACCGATGCCCAAATATACTCCAAGCCCGCCGGCTTTATAATCCGTACTTTTCCCTGCCCGGAGTAGTGTCATGACGCCGAAATCGCCGGTTTCGATCCTTTGTGGGCCGGTGGCGGCTCTGGTTCTGCTCTTTACGGGCCCGGCCGCCGCCGCGCCGTTGCTGCTCACGCACGTCAGCGTCATCGACGGAACCGGCGCGCCGGCGCGTGCCGATATGACGATCGCGATCGACCATGGCCGCATCGAGGCTGTCTACCCGACCGGCAGCCGGCCGGCGCCGAAGGACGCGCGGGTCGAAAATCTGGCCGGACGGTACGTGATTCCGGGCCTGACCGACGCGCACGTACACATCACCGAGGTTGAGCCGGACCCGGCGCACTACGCGAAGTTCCTGCGGGCACTCCTGCTCGGCGGCGTCACCGCGATCCGCGACATGGCCGGCGACGACCGGCTGCTCGGTTATCTCGCGTGGCGTGCCAACTCCGGAGCGATTCCCGCGCCGGACATTTTCTACGCCGCGCTCATGGCGGGGCCTTCGTTTTTTACCGAGGACGTGCGCGCCCAGGCTGCCTCGGCCGGCGAGTCGCTGGGCTTTGCGCCCTGGATGCGGGCCGTCACCGCGGCGACCGACATGCCGCTCGCGATCGCGGCAGCCAAGGGTACCGGCGCTACCGGCATCAAGATTTACGCCAACCTGCCGGCGACCCTCGTGAAGTCGATCACTGCCGAGGCGCATCGGCAGGGCCTGCGCGTGTGGACGCACGCGGCGATCTTTCCGGCGAAGCCGAGCGATGCGGTCGCGGCCGGCGTCGACACGATCTCGCACAGTTCCTATCTCGTCTGGGAAGCCGCGCCGCACATGCCCGGCGACTACCGCGTGCGTGCGTACGGCGACTTCAGGCACATCAAGCCGGATGCACCTCAGATCCTTGCGTTGTTCGCGGCGATGCGCGCGCGCGGCACCATCCTCGACGCGACGCTGCGGGTATTCAAACAGGAAGCCGAGCACCGGCCGGATGCGGTCGGCGCCGGCATCATGCCGTGGAGCTATGCGGTGACGAAGCTCGCGCACGAGCGCGGTGTGCCGATCGATGCAGGAACCGACAGTTCCGGGTTGCCGGCAGGCAAGGATGGACCGGATCTGAACGCGCTGCCGTCGGTCCACGACGAAATGGCGCTGCTGGTCGAACATTGCGGCTTCACGCCGCTTGAGGCGATCGAGGCCGCTACCGAAATCAGCGCCGAAGCTGTCGGCCAGGGTGCGGAACGCGGTACGATCGTGCCGGGCAAGCTGGCGGATCTGGTTGTGCTGACGGCGGACCCCTCGCGCGACATTGCGAACACACGCAAGATCGCCATGGTGATCAAGAACGGGCATATCTTTCGGCGCGACCGCTAGTCGCCGCGCTTACAAAAGAATCAGATGAAAACGATTGCTGAAGCACCGTTGCCGGCCGCCCGCCTCGACCGCAACTTCTATCTGCTGATCGGCGGCAGCTTCGTGTCGATGCTGGGCGACCAGTTCACGCTGGTCGCGCTGCCGTGGCTGGTGCTGAAACTCACCGGCAGCGCGGTCGCGCTCGGCACCGTACTGGCGCTGATGGCGGTGCCGCGCGCGCTGTTCATGCTGATCGGCGGCGCGGTCGTGGACCGCCTCACGCCGTTGCGCGTGCTCCTTGTGGCGCGATCGACCAATGCGCTGCTGATCGCGCTGCTCGCGGGCCTAGTCTGGAGCGGCGGCATCCAGCTGTGGATGCTGTACGGCCTCGCGCTGGCAATCGGTACCGCCACCGCGTTCGTCTATCCGGCCGGCAGCGCGATCCTGCCGCAGGTAGCCGCACCGGAGAAGCTCGCGGCGGCCAACGGCATCGTGATGGCCCTGCGGCAGTTGAGTCTGTTCGTGGGGCCCGGGCTTGCCGGGCTGGTGATTGCACTGTTTGCCGGCACCGCAACCGGCGCCGTGCCGGATGCCTCCGGCATCGCGGTGGCGTTCACGGTCGATGCAGTGAGCTTTGTCGCGTCGATCGTGTCGTTGCTGGTGATTCGGGTACGCGAAACGGAACCGTCCACGCGGCCGGTTCGCAATGTCTTCGGCAGCATCGCCGAAGGCTGTCGCTATGTCTGGCGCGACGTGCCGCTGCGCGCTTTCATGCTCTACGTCGCCGCTGCCTCATTGTTCGTTTCAGGCCCGATTCAGGTCGGGCTGCCGGTGCTCGCGGACCGGCGCCTCGACTGGGGCGCTGCCGCCTATGGCACGCTCATCTCCGCCACCGGCGGAGGGGCATTACTGGGGACTTTGATCGCGGGCGTCGCCGCCGGCCTGGTCGGTCGCCGGCTTGGTTTGATCGTGCTGCTTGCCGACGGCTGCAACGGCCTGTTGGTCATCGCCTTCGGCTCCATTCACGCCACCTGGCTCGGCGCGCTGATCATGTTCGTCGTCGGCACGCTCGGTGGCATTATTCAGGTTTCGATCTTCACCTGGATACAACGCCGCGTCGCGCCCGAGATGATGGGACGCGCAATGAGCCTGCTGATGTTCACCTTCATGGGCCTCGGCCCGATCTCGGCCGCCGCCGGCGGCGTGATGCTGGCCAGGATCGGCGTCACCGGCCTGTTCGCCGCCGCCGGCGCAATGCTGGTCCTGATCGTCGCGTTTTCACTGACGCGGCCATCCCTTCGCGGCATTCGCATGGAAGCCCGCCCGGCAGCGACTGCGGCGTGATTCGGCTTGCGCCGACGCCCCGATTCGGGAAGGCGTTGCGCGGGGGCGGCGTTTACAGTCGCCGCGAACCAGCTATCGACTTTCGAACTGCTGGTACTCCTGGCGGCTGATCTGGCCGTCGCCGTTCAGATCTACGCGGCCGAAGTTGGACCACAGCAGCAGGTTCTTCTGCGCCTCGTCCTTGCTGACGGCGCCGTCATGGTCGGTATCAAGGCTGTCGAAGCTGATACCCTTCAGCAAGTTTACAGTCGCGGCGTTGAATTCGGCCGGGCTGATGTTGCCGTCGCCGTCGGCATCCACGTCATCGAACATTGACTGCAGACCGCCCTGTGGCGCGGAATCGGCTTCCTGCTCGGTAATAAAGCCATCGCCGTTCAGGTCATAGGTGTCGAAGCCCGGCGTCGGACTCAGGAATGTCGTGGCGGCCTTCCATTCGTTCGGGTTGATGTTGCCGTCGCCGTTGCTGTCGACGCGCCTGAAGTTCTGCGCGAGCGGCGGATAGGCGTTGGCTTCAGCCGGGCTAATGACGCCGTCGCCATTGGTATCGATTTGCTGGAAGCTCGACGGCGGCGAGAACGGGTTGAGATTTTCGATGGTGTGCTGGGTGGTCGCGCAACCGGCCAAGGCGGCCGCTGCGGCCAAACTGACGAGCCAGTATTTCATGAGAACCTCCTTGTTGCTCATGCTTATTTTTGAAGAGGTTCCCAGTATAGCGCAGGAGGTTTGGTGCCGGCCGAAAAAAATGCTCCCTGCATTTTCGGCACTTCCGGCGTCCAGGGCGGTCGCCTGCGGCGGACGGTTCGGGTACCGGGTTCCGGCCGGGCACAAAAGTGCCCGCCGCCCGATTACGCCGCTGCGCCCGGCAACAACTCCACCTTCATCCACCCCGGCTCGCGTTTGTCGAAGGTCTTGTATGCATCGATGGCGGAGGTCAGCGGCTCGGCCTGCGTGAGCACGTTGAGCGGGTTGATGACGTTGCTCTTGACCATGTTGATGAGGTCGGGAATGTAGCGGCGGTGGTTGCAGTTGCCCATCTTGAGTGTCAGGTTTTTCATCATCGCCTGGCCAATGGGGAAGGTTTGCATCTGCGGAGAATAGACGCCGATGATCGCCAGCGTGCCCGCCTTGGCGACTGCGTCGACACCCCAACGCAAAGCCTGAGACGGCGCGTCGCCGGGTTCCCAGTTGCCGTCTTTCGGGTGGGCTTCGGGCGCAACCTGTTTGACTTCCTGCTTGAATTCGTCGGCGCCGTCGCCGCGGCCGTTGTGTGCGTGTACCGCGTCAATGCCGACGGCATCGATAACGCGATCGACGCCGATGCCGCCGGTCAGCTCGCGGATCGTTTCGACCGGATCTTCAGCGTCGAAGTTGATGACCTCGGCACCCTGGTCGCGCGCCATGTCGAGGCGGCTCGGGATACGGTCGACCGCAAGAATGCGTCCGGCACCCATGAGCCCGGCGCTCGCGATGGCGAATAGCCCGACGGGGCCGCAGCCGAAGATCGCGACGGTATCGCCGTAATCGATTTCGGCGAGGTCGGCGCCGAAATAACCGGTCGGAAAGATGTCGGAAATCAGGATCGCCTGTTGGTCGCTGACGGCATCCGGCAGCCGCACCAGGTTGACGTGCGCGAAAGGCACGCGCACGTATTCGGCCTGCATGCCGTCGAAGGGACCGGTTGATCCCGGGCCGCCATAGAACGCGGTACCGGCGAGGCGGCCGTGCGGGTTCGCGTTGTCGCATTGTGCATAGTAGCCGGCGCGGCAATAGACACACGACCCGCAAGCGATTGTCGACGGCACCACCACCCGGGCACCGGGCCTGAGGTTGCGAACGTTGTCGCCGATTTCCTCCACGATGCCGACGGCCTCATGGCCCATCACGGTGCCTTCCTTCATCCCTGGCAGCGTGCCGCGAATCATGTGCAGGTCCGTGCCGCAGATCGCGCTCGCGGTGACTTTGACGATCGCGTCGGTGGATTCCTTGAGCTTCGGCTCGGGGACGTCGTCGAGACGAATGTCGCCGATGCCGTGAAAGACGACAGCTTTCATGGAATGTCTCCTGAAATAGGTGAGCGTCGCAATGCGCGGTGCGATTAACGGAGCTGAAAAGTGACCTTCAGCCAGACGCGGTAGGACGTGATCTTGCCGTCGGAGACCTTGACTTCGAAATCCTTGACCCAGCAACTCCGCACGTTGTCGAGTTTTTCGCAAGCCGTCTTGGTGCCCTGTTTGATGGCATCTTCAAAGCTGGTGGTGGAATCGGCGGAAATTTCGATGACCTTGGCAATACTCATCATGTCGCTCCTTGACTGCGAACCCGTCCTGGAATTGCACTGTGCGCGCCCGAAACGCTATTTCAGTATGAAAACACCTGCCCGCGCGGCCTGCCATCGGGGTGTTATCTAGCGCGCCCTGATTTGTGACTTGCGTCAGGCCCTGGAGAGCCTCTGATTGCGCTTCTGCCAGGCCAGCCAAAGGAAATACAGCGGCACGCCGGCGAGTGTCAGCGCGAGGCTGATCCCGGTTTCCTTCGGCTGCTCGTAAAGCGAGTAGGCGATTACGCCAAAGGTGCCGAGCACGAACAGCGCCGGCACGAACGGGTAACCGATGACGCGGTACGGGCGTACCGCGTCGGGCCGCTTGCGGCGCAGGATGAACAGGCCGATCACCGACAGTGCGAGGAACGGCCAGATGCCGAGCACGTAGGCGCGCGCGAGCTGGATGTAGTCGCGCAGCAGCACGTAGATGACGGCGATGATGCAGGTGAAGACGATGGCGACGTAAGGCGTCTCGAAGCGCGGATGCACTTTGCCGACCGACTGGAAAAACAGGCGATCTTCTGCCATTGCGTAAAATACGCGCGGGTCCGACATCACGCTGCCATTGAGCGAGCCGAGCACCGAGACAATCACCAGCGCGCCCGCGGCCGCCGCCCCGGCTTGCCCGAGCACCGTCACGGCCGCGTCGACCGCCACGGCCTTGGAGCCGACCAGTTGATCGAACGGCAGCGCACGCAGGTAGCCGGCGTTGATGATGAGATACACCGCGATCACGACCAGCGTGCCGCCGATCAGCGCGATCGGCAAAGTCTTCTGCGGCCGGCGCATCTCGCCGGCGAGCGTCGTCAGGTTTTCCCAGCCGTCGTAGGCCCACAGCACCGTCACCAGGCCGATGCCGATGCCGGTCCACTGCAGGCTTCCGCTTCCGCTGCCGCTGCCGCTGTCGGTAAACGGCGTGTCGCCGGCGTGTGGGGCGAGCGCGAAAATCGCGACCGCAAGCCCGACGATCGCGATCAGCTTGGCCGCGGTCGAAATGTTCTGGAATACCGCGCCGAGCCGTACCGAGCGGTAGTGCGCCGCCGAGAACAGCACGATCAAACCGGCCGCGACCCAATGTGTCGCCGCCGGGCTGATGGGTACGAAGGTCGCCAGGTATTCGCTGAACACCAGGCTTTGCGCGGCCCACGCCAGTGCGGTCGTGATCAGCCAGATCCAGCCGAACAGGAACGCCAGCGGCCGGCCGTACGCCTCGCGCAAATACACGTACGGGCCGCCGGAGTGCGGAAACATCGCCGCGAGTTCCGCGGTCGACAGCGCCCCGAACAACGTGATAATGCCGCCGGCGACCCACACCAGTGCCATGCCGGCGACGTTGCCGCTGGTCTGCGCGATCGACGGCGGCACGCGGAAAATCCCGCTGCCGATAATGATGCCGACGACAACCGCCATGCCGGTAAAGGCGCCGAGGCGCCGCGGCAGCCGGTCGGCGGTGGGGGTCGCGGCTTTTTCCGCGACATATTCAACACTGAGCGGCTTGTTCATCGGCGCAGTATGCCAAAGCGGCCGGGGAGGTGACAGTTTTTGGTTTCCGGGCGGGGGGACGACTCGGACGACTCGGCCGAGAGTGGCGCGCGGTGCAAGCCATCCGCTACAGAACCGATGAGCCGCATCGCGATCGTTCTTGTAAGCTAGACCGCATGAACCCATACGCATTCAACCAATCTGCGTGCTCGCCGGATACTGAGCTTGCGGATTTCATTCGCGCGAGCCGCCGCCTCGCCGTTCTCACGGGCGCCGGCTGCAGTACCGAGTCCGGCATTCCGGACTATCGCGACGCTAACGGAGAATGGAAGCACAAGCGGCCGGTCGACTATCGCGATTTCGTCGCCGACGCCGCCGTCCGCCGCCGCTACTGGGCGCGCAGTCTCGTCGGCTGGCGCCGGTTCGCGGCCGCGCAGCCCAATGGTGCGCATCACGCGCTGGCGGCGCTGGAACGGGCCGGCCGCGTTCACGGGCTGATCACGCAAAACGTCGACGGCTTGCACCAGCGGGCGGGTAGTCGCAAGGTCATTGACCTGCACGGCCGTCTTGATGTGGTCGACTGTCTTGGTTGCCGGGCGCAGTCGTCGCGGATCGAATTTCAGGTAGAACTCGAACGCCGCAATCCCGGGTGGCTTACGTTCGATGCCGCCGACGCGCCCGATGGCGATGCGCAGCTGGAAGGTCCGCAGTTCGATGCCTTCGATATGCCGGCGTGTTCCGCTTGCGGCGGCATCCTCAAGCCCGGCGTCGTCTTCTTCGGCGAAGCCGTGCCGCGCGAACGCACCACGGCTGCGTTCGAGTTGATCGCGGCCGCCGACGCGCTGCTCGTCGTCGGCTCATCGCTGATGGTCTGGTCCGGCTATCGCTTCGTTCGCCGCGCCGCCGAACGCGGCATTCCAATAGCTGCTGTCAACATCGGTAAGACACGCGGCGATGACCTGATCGGCCTGCGGGTCGCCGGGCATTGCGGCCCGATACTCGAGGAACTGGTCTTGGGCCCGCTTGGCCTATGGACCGGAGCCCGGCTTCAAGCGCGGTACCGATCGGGCG